>NZ_BAAILO010000213.1:0-1630 GCF_054589115.1 Cupriavidus sp. 8B
TGTAGAGGCCAAATCAGAATGTCCGCTTGCAGCCACATCAGAATGTCCTCTGGATAGACCTATACTGGTAGCGCCTGGGTTGGACGGGAGCGCGCCATGAAGGATCGAGGGTTGATCACCATGAGTCTGCGCGAAGTTGACCGCTTCAAGGTCATTCAGGCAACGGCCGAGGGCCTCCTGGCGCAATGGCGCGCCGCAGAGCGCCTGGATTTGACGGCGCGGCAAGTCCGGCGGCTGGTCCAGCGCTGGCGAGCCGATGGCCCTATAGGCTTGCTGTCGCGCCAGCGTGGGCAGCCAGGCCATCGCCAACTGCCACGGATGCTCGAAGCGCAGGCACGCGCGCTAATCCAGCAGCATTACGCCGATTACGGCCCCACGCTCGCCTGCGAGAAGCTGCGCGAGCGCCATGGCATCGCGCTGGCCAAGGAGACGGTGCGCCGGATCATGATTGACGCCGGCTTCTGGGTCCCCAGGAAGCTGCGCCCGCCCAAGCTGCACCAGCCGCGCAAGCGCCGCGCCTGCCTGGGTGAACTGGTGCAGATCGATGGCAGCGAGCACGCGTGGTTCGAGGAGCGCGCGCCCATGTGCACGCTGCTGGTCTATGTCGACGATGCCACCAGCCGCCTGATGCAGTTGCTGTTCGTGCCGACCGAATCGACTTTCGCCTATTTTGCCGCGACGCGGGCCTATATTGAGCGCCATGGCAAGCCGGTGGCGTTCTACAGCGACAAGGCCAGTATCTTTCGGGTCAATGCCAAAGGTGTCACGACTGGGCGGGACTATACGCAGTTCGGGCGCGTGCTGTACGAGCTGAATATCGAGAGCCTGTGCGCCAATAGCAGTCAGGCCAAGGGCCGTGTGGAACGGATGAATGGCACGCTGCAGGACCGGCTGGTCAAGGAGCTGCGCCAGCGCGGCATCTCGACGCTGGCCGAGGCTAATGCCTTTGCCCCGGTCTTCCTGGCGGACTTCAATGTGCGGTTCGCCAAGATGCCCAGAAGCGACTTCAATGCGCACCGTCCGGTACGGCCCGACGAGGACCTCGAGCGCATCTTTACCTGGCGCGAATGGCGCAAAGTCTCCAACCGGCTGACGCTGCAGTATGACCGTAAGCTGTACCTCATCACGGACCAACCCGAGCAGCGCTCCTTGATTCATCGCTACATCGAAGTGGCCGAGTATCCGGACGGCCGTATCGAGTTGTGGGCCGACGGGACTGCCCTGCCCTACGTCCTCTATGACCGGCTGTCCGAGATCGATCAGGGCGCGGTGGTGGAGAACAAGCGGCTGGGGCATGTGTTGGAGATCGCGCAGCGCGTGCAGGCCCAACGCGACAATCGTCGGATCCAGGCGACGCCGTCGCGCACGCTGACCGGGAAAAAGCCGCGGCAACGGCCCGAACAGGCGACACCGGGCACGAAACCACAACGGCAGCTGAATGCGGAAGACTTGCGTCGCGCCATCGATGAACTGGCGCAACCGCCCCACCCTGTAGATACCTTACCGCCTCAGGCCAGCTCGACTGCCTTACGGAAACAGCCAAGAAAAAGACGCAAAAGAATCAAAACCATCCTGCATTAAGGACATTCTGATCTAGCCACCGGGAGGACATCTCAATTTAGCCTGGACA
>NZ_BAAILO010000214.1:0-208 GCF_054589115.1 Cupriavidus sp. 8B
CTCGGTGCAGAAATCCGCCGTGCGCGGCACCGATCAGGGCATCATCAACGCCGGCTACAAGGGGATGCGGATTGCCGCGGTGATGCAGCCGACCGCCATCGACGGCAACGCCCTCAGCATCCGCCGTCACCGGGAAACCAACCTGTCTCTGACCGACTATGTCCAGATGGGCGCGTTCTCTTCGCGTGTTGCGCGCAACACCACCGAC
>NZ_BAAILO010000215.1:0-494 GCF_054589115.1 Cupriavidus sp. 8B
CGGGCGTTGTTGGCGTGCAGCGACGCCATGCCGCCGTCGTGGCCGGTGTTGAGCGCCTGCAAGAGGTCGAAGGCTTCGCCGCCGCGCACCTCGCCAACGAGGATGCGGTCGGGTCGGAAGCGTAGTGACAGTGCGACCAGGTGCTGCGTGGTCACGCGGGTGTCGGCATTGGATAGCAGGCGCACCTTGTTGGGCACCGTCATCTTGAGTTCCATCGTGTCTTCGATGGAGAGCACCCGCTCGGTGTGCGGAATCTCCGCGACCAGCGCATTGAGCAGCGTGGTCTTGCCTGAGGACGTGCCGCCGGCGACCAGGATGTTCTTGCGCTGCACGACCAGTTGGGTAAGGGCCGCCTTCAGCGCCTCGTCTTCCACCAGGCCGTCGAAGATCGGTTTGTCGTCGGTGGTGTTGCGCGCAACACGCGAAGAGAACGCGCCCATCTGGACATAGTCGGTCAGAGACAGGTTGGTTTCCCGGTGACGGCGGATGCTGAG
>NZ_BAAILO010000216.1:0-1731 GCF_054589115.1 Cupriavidus sp. 8B
CGTGGTCCAGCAAATGCAGGGGCGCGGCATCACTCGACTGGCTTTCATTCGATACGGCTCCAGCGAACCTTCCATAATTGCAAACTGCCGATAGTTGCCCGCCATCATGAAATGCTCGGCGCTGGCGTACGTCTGGCCATCCACGCAAAACGATGCGGGCCACCACTGCGACAGGCATTCCTTGCCCACCGGGGCGCCTGCCTTTGCGCTGTGCCCCCAGAAGAACAGGTAGTCAGGCTGCAGGCCTTGCCGGACGGCGCGGATCAGGCTGGCGTGGTCATGCGAGGCATGCGAGTCATGCGGAAGGGATTGGCTCATGGTGGCTGGTGGCATTCTGGCGAGGGATGGGGTTGGCGCGAACCCTATAGTATTGTTCCCGGCACTGGCGCGCGTCAAAGGGCGCTATCCGCAGCAGCCCGGCGCAGTGATCTTGGTGAGGAGCCATTTCGTGTCCACGGCATCGGCGTTCGAGTTCATCCTGGTGTTGATCGCCGGGTGTTCATGACCAAGGCGCTTTGATCGTCCGCGCGCGCAAGCATATGGTATTATTTGCGCCGTCTTAGGGGAGTAGCTAGCCTCCAGTCCCCACTGGAGGGGCCTGCGTCAACATACTTGGTACAAAAAACCATGGCGCCGGCAGCCTGATTGGCTCAGCGAGACCTTTGACTTTTCTGTCCACCAGCTGGGGCTGGCACTGGGCAGCGAAGTCATTGGTTCGTTTGTTGCCGGCCCCCTTTGGATGTCACATGGAAGCACTCATTGCTTCGTTCAGTATGGTCGCCCTCGCAGAGATGGGCGACAAGACTCAGCTCCTTTCCTTTCTCCTGGCCTCCCGGTTTCTCGGCAAGCAAGGGAGCATCATTGCGGGCATTTTCGTCGCAACCATCTTCAACCACCTCTTTGCCGCCGCCTTGGGCGACTGGGCTGCGTCGCACGTCAGCCCGGATGTGACACGCTGGGTGCTGGGCATCGCCTTCCTGGCCTTTGCCGCCTGGGCGCTGATCCCCGACAAGCTGGACGACGAAGGGAACAACGGCAAGCGCGCCGGCGCCTTCGCCACCACCGTGGTCGCCTTCTTCCTCGCCGAGATGGGCGACAAGACGCAGTTCGCCACCATTGCGCTGGGCGCGCAGTACGCCAACCTGAGCATGGTCGTGGTCGGCACCACCCTCGGCATGATGGCGGCCAACGTGCCCGCGGTCCTGCTGGGTGAACGCCTGACGCGCATCATCCCGCTCGCCAAGATGCGTTTCGTCGCCGCGGCGCTGTTCGCCATCTTCGGCATCCTGATCCTGTTCAAGGTGAACTTCGGCCTGAACCTGGGGACCTGAGCCGGCCGCCGGCTGCATGGCATGGCCAGCTCGCATGCCTTCGCCAGCTTGCGCTCGCGCGCAGGCGTGGCGAACGGCTGGCCGCTATCGACGCTGGCCGAGCCATGAACAGCAGCGCGCCGCAGGTGCACGCGCGGTGCGTACCACCTGCAGGTGTCTATGGCGCCACTGCCCGGAGGCCAGTATCCTCTTACAGTTGCCCCGCCCCGAGCCCAATTCATCAGCCCAATGAGAACAAGAGCGAGCAACTGATACTTCATTCTTACTCAGAAGTATCTATAATCGCTTGCCATGAGCAAGGTTTATCAACGAATTCGCAAAGCGCATCGGACGGGCTCCCAGTACGGTGCGCCGCTGGGAGCGCGAAGGCATCCTGGCGGCTAAGCGCCTGCCTTCCGGA
>NZ_BAAILO010000217.1:0-716 GCF_054589115.1 Cupriavidus sp. 8B
AAAGAAAAGTAACCAAAAGAAAGCGATCCTTGCAGGAGGCTGGCTTATTGGGGTTACGTAGCCCGGTGGTTTCGTCGTCAGGCCCCGGGTTTTAATGGACTCGTGCCGTTACCGGTTTGAATGGCCACGATCCTGTTAATGACGCCGGTTTCGTGGTGAGGCCCCCGGTAGCAGCATCCCTGCCTATTCACCCATCTGCCGGTACCGGCGCAAAGCGCCACGATATATCACGCCGTGATGGTTTCGTGGTGGGGTGGGCACGGTGGTAATCTCCTCGGAATTATTTTTTCGGTGCCACCGCGCCCACGACGAAAACGGGACGCCTGCGACTTCGTGGCCGCCCGCGCCGCGAGCGACAGACGGCTTGAAATTCGTGGTGGCCGCTACCGGGGGGACCACCACGAATCTCTGGGCATTGGCAGGGTCGTGGTGATCTAAACTGGTAACGGCACGAGTCAGTTAGAACCCAGGGCCTGACGACGAAACCATTGGGGTCCCCAATGACGCCACGCCAGCCTCCTGCAAGGATCGCTTTCTTTTGGTTACTTTTCTTTACGAGTAAAGAAAAGTGACATCTCACACGTTCTAAAACGGCCAACACCGTACAGCCGCGACAGCAGCTAAACATAGCGACATAAATATTGCAGCATGTATGATTGCATGGTTACTCTTTTGGGGATGCAGCCATGCGTAAGCTCGAGATTGCAGACGCGCAG
>NZ_BAAILO010000218.1:0-15257 GCF_054589115.1 Cupriavidus sp. 8B
CTGGCATCAAATTGTCGGCGTTGTCTTGTCATCTGTTTCCTCGTCGATATGGATTGTCACCCTATCGACCTGTCCGAGGAAATTAGACCACTGCAGTTAAGCAGTTGAAGCTGATTTTGCAGTTCCAGTCAAAACCCCAAAACCTCACTCCCCATACTGCCTCAACCCCTCCAGATCCAACACCTCAATCACCCCATAATCCACCTTCACCAGCCCCTGCTGCTCCAGCACCTTCAGCGCCTGGTTGGCCCGCTGCCGCGAGATCCCCGCCAGCAGCCCGATCTCCTCCTGCGAAATCTCCAGCGTCTTCCCCAGCCCGGGGTACAGATGCTCATTGAAGAGCGAAGACACGGCGCGCGCCACCCGTGAATCGATATCGAGCAGCCGCTCATACTCAACGGCAGCAATGAACTGCCCCAGCCGCTCATTGAACTGCGTCAGCAAGAACCGGGTAAACGGCAAGCTGGTATCCAGCAACCACTGAAAAGTCTCGCGCGGCAGGAAGGCAATGCGCGAGCGCCGCAGCGCCATCACGTCATACTTGCGGATCTCGGCCTTGAGCACGGCGCCTTCGCCGAACCAGCCCCCCGTAGGCACACCGGTGAATGTGACCGACTTACCGGAAGGCGATACCGTAGTGATCTTGACGATCCCCTCCAGCACCCCCATCCAGTGCTCCGCCATATCGCCTTTATGGCAGACATAGTCGCCCTGGCTATATTCGCGCACGCACATGGCGCGGCGGACAATGTCGCGTTGTTCTTCACTGAGGTCGGCTGCCCACACGCAGCGGTCGACGAAATCGTTGAGCATGACCTGGAGAACCTTCCCGTAGGGATTAACCCGGAATTGTCATCGGCGTGACAACCGGGGGAAATGGCATGGACTATCTTACGATCACCACGAACCGCAAATGCGCGCCAGGACAGGCGCGGCGGGCTTGTTGCGTTGCGGCAGAAACGCCGCCGGGCAAAACAGGCCAAGTATAACCAGCGGCAGCAGGCTTGGCACCGGTGGCGGACCCCCGCTTTCGGAGTGACAGGAGACATCCATGCAGGAACCGTCGGCGACGACCTTCCCGCGCTTGTTGCTTGCGCATGCGCAGCAGCGGCCGGAAAGCCCGGCTTACCGTGAGAAGGATCTCGGGATCTGGCAAACCTATAGCTGGGCGCAGACCGCGCAGGAGATGCGCGCGCTGGCGTGCGGCCTGGCTGCGCTGGGCTTTGCCCGCGCAATGAACCTCGCGGTGGTCGGCGACAACCGGCCGCGCCTGTACTGGGCCATGAGCGCGGCGCAGGCGATGGGCGGCGTGCCGGTGCCGCTTTACCAGGACGCGATCGCCGGCGAGATGATCTACGTGCTGAACGACGCCGAGATCGACTTCGCCATCGTGGAGGACCAGGAGCAGGTGGACAAGCTGCTGGAGGTGGAGGAGCAGCTTGCCGCGCAGGGCCGCAAGGTGCGCCACATCATCTATGAAGACCCGCGCGGGCTGCGCGACTACGATCATCCGGCGTTGATGTCTTACCAGCGCCTGCAGGAAATCGGCCGCGAATTCGATCGTGCCAATCCCGGCTACTTCGATGCGGCGGTTGCCGCCGGCGAGCCCGACGACACCGCCATCATCCTCTACACCTCCGGCACCACCGGCAAGCCCAAGGGCGTGTGCCATTCGCACCGCGGCCTGATCGGCGCGGCGCGCAACGGCTGCGCGTTCGATGGCCTCACCGCGAAGGACGATGTGCTGTCCTACCTGCCGATGGCATGGGTGGGCGACAACCTGTTCTCGTACGCGCAGGCCATGGTGGCGGGATTCACCGTGAACTGCCCGGAATCGCGCGAGACGGTCATGACCGACCTGCGCGAGATTGGCCCAACCTACTACTTCGCGCCGCCGCGCATCTATGAAAACCTGCTGACGCAGGTGATGATCCGCATGGAAGACGCGGGCTGGATCAAGCGCAAGCTATTCCACTGGGCCATGGGCGTGGCGCGCCGCTGCGGCACCGACATCCTCGATGGCGACCCGGTGCCGCTGGCCGACCGGCTGCGCTACGCCGCGGGCGAGGTGCTGATCTTCGGGCCGCTGCGCAATGTGCTGGGCATGAGCCGCATCCGCGTGGGCTACACGGCGGGCGAGGCGATCGGCCCGGACCTGTTCCGCTTCTATCGTTCCATCGGCGTCAACCTCAAGCAGTTCTACGGCCAGACCGAAACCTGCGCCTATGTCTGCCTGCAGCCGGACGGCAAGGTCAAGTTCGATTCGGTCGGGCCTGCCGCGCCGGGCATGGAGATCCGCATTGCCGAGAACGGCGAGGTGCTGGTGCGTGGCGTGGGCTTGCTCAAGGCGTACTACAAGCGCGACGACGCCACCCGCGAGGCGATCAACGACCAAGGCTACTTCATGACCGGCGACGCCGGGGTGATCGATGCCGACGGCCACCTGAAGATCATCGATCGCGCCAAGGATGTGGGCAAGCTGTCCGACGGCGCCATGTTCGCGCCCAAGTACATCGAGAACAAGCTCAAGTTCTTTCCCTATATCAAGGAAGCGGTGGCGTTCGGCACCGGCCGCGACAGCGTCTGCGCGTTCATCAACATCGATTTCGATGCCGTGGGCAACTGGGCCGAGCGGCGCCACCTGGCCTATGCGGGCTACATCGACCTGGCGGCGCAGCCAGAGGTGATCGCCATGATCGGCGAGTGCGTCGAGCAGGTGAATGCGGACCTTGCCACCGATGCCATGCTGGCCGGTTCGCAGGTTTCGCGCTTCCTGATCCTGCACAAGGAACTCGATCCGGACGACGATGAGCTCACTCGCACGCGCAAGGTGCGGCGTGGCTATATCGCCGAGAAATACGCGTCGCTGATCGAGGCACTGTACACCGGCAAGACAGAGCAGTTCATCGAGACGCGCGTGAAGTTCGAGGACGGACGCGAAGGCAGCGTCTCGGCCACGTTGAAGCTGGTCGATGTAAAGCGCTTCGGGCCGGCCACTGCCGGTGCGAAGCGCGCAGCATGAGCGGGGGCGGGAGGATGACGCAAATGGCATGGCAAGGCGTGGAGCGCGGCGGCGATGACCAGCCGGTGTGGAGCGGTGCGTCCGCGGCGGCAGGGGCAACAGCGCAGGCGCTCGGCGGGGTCCAGGCGGAACATGCGCAGGTGCGCAAGGCCGGGGACGTGATACTCGACCTGCAGAACATCTCGCTGGCTTTCGGCGGCGTGAAGGCGCTGACCGATATCTCCTTCGATGTGCGCGAGCATGAGATCCGCGCCATCATCGGGCCCAACGGCGCGGGCAAGAGCTCGATGCTCAATGTGATCAACGGGGTCTACCACCCGCAGCAGGGCCGCATCGTGTTTCGCGGCGAGGAACGGCGCAGGATGCATCCCACCGCCGCGGCGCGCCAGGGCATCGCGCGCACCTTCCAGAACATCGCGTTGTTCAAGGGCATGACCGTGCTCGACAACATCATGACCGGGCGCAACACCAGGTTCCGCAGCGGCCTGCTGGCCAATGCGCTGTGGTGGGGCCCGGCGCGCAACGAGGAAATGCAGCACCGGCGCAAGGTCGAGGAGGTGATCGATTTCCTCGAGATCCAGGCCATCCGCAAGACGCCGGTAGGGCGCCTGCCCTACGGCCTGCAAAAGCGCGTGGAACTGGCGCGCGCGCTGGCGGCCGAGCCCTCGATGCTGCTGCTCGACGAACCGATGGCGGGCATGAACGTAGAAGAGAAGCAGGACATGTGCCGCTTCATCCTGGACGTGAACCACCAGTTCGGCACCACCATCGTGCTGATCGAGCACGACATGGGCGTGGTGATGGATATCTCCGATCGCGTGGTGGTGCTGGACTACGGCAAGAAGATCGGCGATGGCACGCCCGACGCGGTGAAGGCCAACCCGGACGTGATTCGCGCCTACCTCGGCGCGGGCCATTGATGCCGATGCACACGCAACGCACGCAACGCACGGAACGAGACAAGGAAAGCCATGACGTTCTTCTTTGAAATCCTGATCGGCGGCTTATTGTCGGGGTTGATGTATTCGCTGGTGGCGCTGGGGTTCGTGCTGATCTACAAGGCATCGGGCGTGTTCAACTTCGCGCAGGGCGCGATGGTGTACTTTGCCGCGCTGGCGGTGGTGGGGCTGATGGACAAGGGCCTGCCGATGTGGGCGGCCGTGATCGGCGCGTTTGGCGTGATGGTGGTGGTGGGCATCAGCACCGAACGCCTGGTGCTGCGCAAGCTGGTCAACCAGCCGCCCATCACGCTGTTCATGGCCACCATCGGGCTGTCGTTTTTCCTCGAAGGGCTGGGGCCGCTGCTGTTCGGCAATGAAGTGCGCCCGATCAACCTCGGCATCGTCGACGAGCCCATTGAAGCCATCCTGACGCGCTTCAATATCGTGGTGTCCAAGTTCGACCTCGCAGCGGCGGGCATCGCCGGCATCCTGGTGGGCACGCTGGCGCTGTTCTTCCAGTACACCAAGGTGGGCCGCGCATTGCGCGCGGTGGCGGACGATCACCAGGCGGCGCTGTCGCTGGGCATTCCGCTGCAGCATATCTGGGCCATCGTGTGGGGCGTGGCGGGCTTTGTCGCGCTGGTGGCAGGCATGCTTTGGGGCTCGCGCAATGGCGTGCAGTTTGCGCTGACACTGACCGCATTGAAGGCGCTGCCGGTGCTGATCCTGGGCGGCTTTACCTCGGTGCCGGGCGCCATCGTCGGCGGGCTGATCATCGGCGCCTCGGAGAAGCTGGCCGAGATCTATATCCCGCCTGTGTTCCAGTCCGCGTTCGGCGGCAACTTCGGTGGCATTGAAGGCTGGTTCCCCTATGTGTTTGCGCTGTTGTTCCTGCTGGTGCGGCCCGAAGGGCTGTTCGGTGAGAAACACATCGATCGTGTCTGACCGGCCCTCGCCACAGGAGAGAAAACATGTTCTACCGTGAATCCGGCCAGTTCAAGACCACCTACGTCGCCGACAGCCAGATCTTCCCCATCCGCCAGGACCGCATCGGCTTCGCGGTGCTGATGGCGGTGGCCTTCGTGGCGATTCCGCTGCTGGGTTCGGAATACTGGTTCTCGGCCATCCTGATCCCGTTCCTGATCTTCGCGCTTGCCGCGCTCGGGCTCAATATCCTCACGGGCTACGCGGGCCAGCTTTCGCTGGGCACGGCGGCCTTCATGGCGGTGGGCGCTTACGCGGCTTACAACTTCCAGCTGCGCATCGAAGGCCTGCCGGTGCTGCTGACCTTTATCCTCGCCGGCTTGTCGGCGGCGCTGGTGGGCGTGGCGTTCGGCCTGCCGTCGCTGCGCATCAAGGGCTTCTACCTTGCGGTGGCGACGCTGGCCGCGCAGTTCTTCGTGGTGTGGGCGCTGACCAAGTTTCCCTGGTTCTCCAACAACAGTTCATCGGGCGTGATCACCGCGCAGCAGTTGAACCTGTTTGGCATCGCCATCGATACGCCGGTGAAGAAGTACCTCTTCGTACTGATGCTGGTCACGGTGTTGGCCATCGCGGCCAAGAACCTGGTGCGCTCCTCCACCGGGCGCGCCTGGATGTCGGTGCGCGACATGGACGTGGCGGCGGAGGTGATCGGCATTCCGCTGATGCGCACCAAGCTGCTGGCCTTTGCCGTCAGCTCGTTCTACTGCGGCGTGGCGGGCGCGCTCTATGCATTCTGCTACCTGGGCTCGGTCGAGCCGGACGGCTTCTCGCTCGACCTTTCCTTCCGCGTGCTGTTCATGATCATCATCGGCGGCGTGGGCAGCATCCTCGGCTCGTTCCTGGGCGCGGCCTTCATCCTGCTGCTGCCGATCTTCCTGGACATCGCGCTGCCGCCGCTGGCCGCGCTGCTGCACCTGCCCTTTACCAACGCCGCCGTGTCGCATATCCAGCTGATGGTGTTCGGCGGGCTGATCATCTTCTTCCTGGTGGTGGAGCCGCATGGCCTGGCGCGGCTGTGGCAGATCGCGAAGGAAAAGCTGCGGCTGTGGCCATTCCCCCATTGAATCTCATTGCATCGACGCTTTTTAGGCCGGACCAAGACAAACGGGTATTCCATAACAAACACACCTGCCAAGGTGAAGGAGACTGTCATGACCACCCTGATTCGCAATCTGCAGCGCATTGCCCTGGCGGTGGGCGCGTCGGCCGCGCTGCTGGCGCCGCTGGCGGTGCAGGCGCAAAGCGGCGAGCAGTTCGTCGCGCTGCCTAGCTATCGCGTCGGTCCTTATGGCGCCAACGGACAGTCCTTTTATGGCGGCTTCGTCGACTACCTGAACTACGTCAACCTCAAGGAAGGTGGCGTGAACGGCGTCAAGCTGTCGTGGGAAGAGTGCGAGACCGAGTACAACAACGCCAAGGGCGTGGAGTGCTACGAGCGGCTCAAGGGCAAGAGCGCCACCAGCAAGGGCACCGCGTATCACACCATGTCGACCGGCATCTCCTACGCGCTGGTGGACAAGACCGCGGCCGACAAGGTGCCGCTGGTGATGATGGGCTATGGCCGCACCGATGCGGTCGACGGTTCGGTCTTCCCCTATGCCTTCCCGCTGGTCACCACCTACCAGATGCAGGTCTCGGCCATCGTCAAGTTCCTGGCGGGCAAGAACGGCGGCTCGCTGGCCGGCAAGAAGATCGTCTACCTGTACCACGACTCCGCCTATGGCAAGGAGCCGATCGTGGCGCTGGAAGCCGAAGCCAAGCTCGGCAAGTTCAACCTGGTCGAGATCCCGGTGGCGCACCCCGGCAACGAGCAGGGCGCGCAGTGGCTGAAGATCCGCCAGGAGAATCCTGACTATGTGATCTTCTGGGGCTGGGGCGTGATGAACCAGACCGCGCTCAAGGCCGCGCAAAAGGTGGGCTTCGCGCGCGACAAGATGATCGGCTCGTGGTGGGCAGGTTCGGAAGAAGACACGGTACCCGCCGGCGAGGCCGCCAAGGGCTATATGAGCGCGACATGGAACGTGGCGGGCAAGGGTGTGCCGCTGATCGCCGATATCGACAAGGTGGTCTACGGCGCCGGCAAGGGCAATATGCAGGACCGCAACAAGGTCGGCTCGGTGCTCTATAACCGTGGCGTGTCCGCGGCCGTGGTGACGGTGGAAGCGATCCGCGTGGCGCAGGCCAAGTACGGCAAGGGCAAGGTCATGAGCGGCGAAGACATGCGCTGGGCATTCGAGAACCTGAACGTGAACAGCGCCCGCCTGCAGCAACTGGGCGCCACCGGCCTGCTGCCGGAGATCAAGACCAGCTGCGACAACCATGAAGGCTCGGGCAAGGTGAAGATCCAGCAGTGGGACGGCACCAAGTGGGTCGTGGTGTCGGACTGGATCGAAGGCAACAAGAACCTGATCCATCCGCTGTTCAAGGCGAGTGCCGCGCAGTTCGCGAAAGAGAAGGGCATCACGCCTGTGTGCATGAAGTCTTGATCGGGCGAGAGAGATCAGCAGGCGTTGCAAGATGCTGATTGTTTGCGCCCCTCTCCCGCATGCGGGGGAGGGGAGAAGTATGCGGCGACGCCTCGGGGCGCTCCCGCAGGCTAAGAACCACCAACCGAGCCGCACCATGAGCCTGTTGTCCGTCAACAATATCGAAGTCATCTACGACCACGTCATCCTGGTGCTCAAGGGCGTTTCGCTCGACGTGCCGGAGGGGCGGATCGTGGCGCTGCTGGGCGCCAACGGCGCGGGCAAGACCACCACGCTCAAGGCCATCTCCAACCTGCTGCACGCCGAGCGCGGTGATGTCACCAAGGGCTCGATCGAGTACCGCGGCAACCGGGTCGACCGGCTGACGCCCAATGAATTGGTCAAGCGCGGCGTGATCCAGGTGATGGAGGGGCGGCATTGCTTCGCCCACCTGACGCTGGAGGAGAACCTGCTCACCGGCGCCTATACGCGCGGTCTGTCGCGCAGCGAAACACGCGATGCGCTGGAGCGCATCTACGAATACTTCCCGCGCCTGAAGACGCGCCGCAAGTCGCAGGCGGGCTACACCTCCGGCGGCGAGCAGCAGATGTGCGCGATCGGCCGGGCCATGATGGCCAAGCCCAGCATGATCCTGCTGGATGAGCCATCGATGGGGCTGGCGCCGCAGATCGTGGAAGAGATTTTCGAGATCGTGCGCGACCTGAACCAGCGCGAGAAGGTCAGCTTCCTGCTGGCGGAGCAGAACACCATGGTGGCGCTGCGCTATGCGGACTACGGCTACATCCTGGAGAACGGCCGCGTGGTGATGGATGGCGCCGCAGAGGCGCTGCGCACGAATGAGGATGTGAAGGAGTTCTACCTGGGCGTCGCCGCCAATGATGGAGAGGGCGGCGGGCGAAGCTCTTTCCGCGACGTAAAAAGTTATCGCCGCCGCAAGCGCTGGCTCGCCTGACAGGAGCCCTCGGTTGCACGCGATGCCTCACGCGTTTCATCACGCGACTTCCCCTACGCGAACTACGCACCATGTCTGAATACTTCGATTCGCTTGAAACGCGCGCTCCGGCCGTCCGCTTGCAGGCTTTGCTGGACGCGTTGTCGCGCCAGGTTGCGCATGCCAAGGCGCATGCGCCTTATTTTGCGGAGGTGCTGCGCGACGTTGACCCGCGCGCGCTGGACTCACGCGCCGCGCTGGCGGCGCTGCCGGTAACGCGCAAGTCCGAGTTGACGGCGCGGCAAAAGACGATGCCGCCGCTGGGCGGGCTGAATGCGACGCCGCCCGGCGGCCTGCGCCACATCTTCCAGTCGCCCGGCCCGATCTTTGAGCCCGACGGGCATGGCGCCGACTGGTGGCGGATCGCGCGCGCAATGTTCGCGGCGGGCTTCCGCTCGGGCGACCTGGTCTACAACACCTTCTCCTATCACTTCACGCCGGCCGGCATGATGATGGAAACCGGCGCCCATCGGCTTGGCTGCTGCGTGTTTCCGGCGGGCGTGGGGCAGACCGAATCGCAGGTGCAGGCGATGGCGAGCCTGCAGCCGGCGGCCTACGCCGGCACGCCATCCTTTCTCAAGCTGCTGCTGGAAAAAGGCGACGAGCTCGGCTTGCCCTGCCAGGGCCTGAGCAAGGCGCTGGTGTCAGGCGAGGCATTGCCGCCTTCGCTGCGCACCTGGTTCACCGAGCGCGGCATCCGCGTGCAGCAGATGTACGGCAGCGCCGACGCGGGCCTGATCGCCTACGAGACGCAGGGCGGCGATGGCTGGGTGGTGGACGAGAATGTGCTGGTGGAGATCGTCGAGCCGGGCGGCACGCAACCGATGCCTGACGGCGAGACCGGTGAGGTGGTGGTGACGGTGCTGGGCAATGGCGACTATCCGCTGATCCGCTTCGGCACGGGCGACCTGTCGGCGTTCGTTGCCGGTTGCGATCAGCGCGCCAGCCCGTGCGGGCGCACCAACCAGCGGCTCAAGGGCTGGCTGGGACGCGCCGACCAGACCACCAAGGTCAAGGGCATGTTCGTGCATCCCGGGCAGGTGGGCGAGGTGGTGCGGCGCCATCCCGAGGTGCGCGCGGCGCGCCTGGTGGTAACGGGCAGCGTGGGCGCCGACGTGATGACCCTGCACTGCGATGCCACGCGGGACGATGCGGGGCTGGCGCAGGCCATCGGCGAATCGCTGCGCGAGGTGATGCGCCTGCGCGGCGAGGTGCGCTTCGTGGCGGCGGGTTCGCTGCCGCAGGATGGCAAGGTGATCGAGGACGCGCGGCGTTACGACTGAGTGCGATCGCGGCCAGGGGGCGGGGCTGCATGGCCGCCGGCGGACCGCGTCGGCAGCCACAGCAGCCATGCGCTGACGGCTGCCGCGATGGCGACCAGCGTCAGCGAGGCAAGCGAGCGCTCGCGCATCAGCCACGCGGTGGTGCCCATCGACAGCCACATCATGCCGATGGCCAGCTGCTTGGCACGCAGGGGAATGCTGCGGTGGGCCTGCCAGTCACGCACCAGCGCGCCGAAACGCGGATGCGCCAGCAGCCGCGCATGGAAACGCTCGGAGCCGCGCGCGAAACACGCGGCGGCCAGCAAGACGAAGGGCGTGGTCGGAAGCACCGGCAGGAAGATGCCGACGGTGCCCAGCACCAGGCTGAGCACGCCGAGGACCACCCACAGCGCGCGCAGCGCCCGCTGCCGGCGGCTGCGGATTGCGCAAGGCGCGGGCGTAGCGGATGGCAACGCGCTCAGACCGCGAGCCCCAGGCGGGCGCGCGCGTCGTTGTACTCGGCCTTCATGCGCGCCACGATTTCGCCCGCGGTGGGGATGTCGTGGATCTGGCCCACGCCCTGGCCGGCGCCCCAGACGTCCTTCCATGCCTTGGCCTTGGAGGCGCCGCTGGAGAAGTCCATCTTGGTCTTGTCGGCCTGCGGCAGGTTGGCGGGATCCAGCCCCGAGGCTTCGATGCTCTCGCGGATGTAGTTGCCGTGCACCCCGGTAAACAGGTTGGTGTAGATGATGTCGGCCGCGGCGGAGGTGGTGATCGACTGCTTGTAGGACTCGCTGGCATGCGCTTCCTGCGAGGCGATGAAGCGGGTGCCCACGTAGGCGAAGTCCGCGCCCATGGCCTGCGCGGCCAGCACGGATTCGCCGGTGGCGATGGAGCCTGACAGCGCGATCACGCCGTCGAAGATCTTGCGCACTTCGCCCACCAGCGCGAACGGCGACAGCGTGCCGGCATGGCCGCCGGCGCCGGCCGCCACCAGGATCAGGCCATCCACGCCGGCCTCGATCGCCTTCTCGGCGTGGCGGATGCTGATCACATCGTGCAGCACGATGCCGCCATAGCTGTGCACCGCGTCGATCATCTCCTTGGGCGGCGCGCGCAGCGAGGTGATGAAGATGGGTACCTTGTGGTCCACGCAGACCTTGATGTCGTGCTCCAGGCGCACATTGGAGTTGTGCACGATCTGGTTGACCGCGATCGGGCCGACCGGCTTGCCCGGGTTGGCGGCGCGGAAGGCGGCCAGGTCTTCTTCCATCTGCGTGAGCCAGTCGCCCAGCATCTCGGCAGGGCGCGCGTTCAGCGCGGGGAAGGAACCGACGATGCCCGCCTTGCACTGCGCCAGCACCAGCTCGGGGTAGCTGACGATGAACATCGGGGAGGAAATCACGGGCAGCGCCAGGTTTTGCAGGACCTGGGGCAATTGTTTGGCGGCGGGCATGGCGTCTCCTGGACCACGGTTGGGCGCCGGTGGCGCCCTGGATATGAACGATCGTTCGATTATAGGGAGTTTCGGCTGGCGGGCGTTAGAAGGGGCTGTCTACCTGCGCTATTGCCGGGGCAACCTGCCGGGGCAACCTGCGGGGACAACCTTTGAGCCCAATCTACGCCGGAACGCGCGTCGTCTGCAAGTAACATGGCGGCATGCATTTCGTCGCCGGCCCTGCCACAAAACGGCCGGCTGCCGCGTCTTGTCTCAACCGCCAGATTTCACGAGCTCGCACCGAAAGGCCCAGCCATGGCCCACACCGTCCGTCTCCCGTACTCCAGCTTGCCCCCAAGGCCTTCAAGGCATTGCTCGACCTGTCCGCCACCGTCCAGAGCGGCTTGCTCGGCAAGCGGCTTGTCGACCTGGTTTTCCTGCGCGTGTCGCAGATCAACGGCTGCGGCTTCTGCATCGACATGCACTGGCGCGACCTGATCCGGCAGGAGGTGGATCCGCGCCATCTCAACGCCGTCGCCGGCTGGCGCGAAGCGCCGTTCTTCAGCGAGCGCGAGCGCGCCGCATTGCGCTGGGCGGAGATCGTCGCCGCCACGCCGCACAGCGATGCGAGCGACGAGGAGTTTGCCGCTTTGCGCGTGCACTTTTCCGATGAGGAGGTCGCCGAGCTTGGCTTTGCCATTGTCACGATCAACGCGTGGAACCTGCTCAACGTAAGCTTGCGCAACCCGATCCCGGAAAAGGCGTAACCGCCGTCAGGGCAAAAAAAAAACCCCGCTACGCCGCGGGGCAACTACCACGAAGACTGATAGGAAGAGGCGGGAGGGCACCTGCCAATGCCGCATCCGCACAGCGGACTATAGGCGGCGTTTATGACGGACTGAAGACGCTCGCGTGAAGACGGGATGACGGCAGCAATCCTGCGATATGGCAGGTTTGCTCCCCACTAGTGGGAGAGGAAGACAGCCGTCGTCGTAGCACGAGGCTTTGGCCTGTTCGTCGGCTTCGGCCAATGCCCTTGGTTGTCAGATCTTTTCCAGCAGCAGGCCCTTGAGGTACTCGCCTTCGGGGAAGGCGGCCAGCATCGGGTGATCGGTGCCGGCCGAGAGGCGGCGCAGGATGCGCGCGTCGGCACGGGCATCGGTCGCCGCGCCCGCCACGATCTTCTGGAACAGTTCCATGCTGATGGCGCCGGAGCAGGAGTAGGTGAACAGAAGGCCGCCCGGGCGCAGCAGCTGCAGGCCGACCAGGTTGATCTCCTTGTACGCGCGCGCGGCACGGTCGATGTGCTGGGCCGAGGGCGCGAACTTGGGCGGGTCCAGCACGATCAGGTCGAATTGGCGGCCGTCGGCGCGGAACTGGCGCAGCGACTTGAACACATCGGCGTCGAGCCAGGTCGCCCGCTCGGGGTCGAAGCCGTTGAGGGTGACGTTGCCCGCGGCGGTCTTGAGCGCTTCGCCGGAGGAGTCGATCGAGGTCACCGAGGTGGCGCCGCCGCGCAGCGCCGCCAGCGAGAAGCCGCCGGTGTAGCAAAAGCAGTTGAGCACTTCGCGCCCGTTGGCCAGATCGCCCACCAGCTTGCGGTTGTCGCGCTGGTCGACGTAGAAGCCGGTCTTGTGGCCGCTCTTCACGTCCACGTAGTAGCGCACGCCGTGCTCGGTCACGTTGAGCTCGGGATCGGGCTCCGCGCCGGCCAGCACGCCGGTCACCAGCGGCAGGCCTTCGCGCTCGCGCACGGCGGCGTCGGAGCGCTCGTACACGTTGGGGCAGCCGGTTTCCTTGACCAGCGCCTGCACCAGCGCATCCTTCCAGGCTTCGACCCCGGCCGCGTTGAACTGGCACACCAGCTGGCCGTCGGCGCCGCTGCCGTAGTAGTCCACGATCAGGCCCGGCAGGCGGTCGGATTCACCGAAGACCAGGCGCACGGCGTCGCTGTCTTTCACCCACTGCTTGCGATGCGCGAGGGCTGCGGACACGCGCCGCTTGAACATGGCGTGATCGACCGGCTCGTTCTCGTCGAAGCTCCACACCCGCACGCGAATCTGGGAGGAGGGGCTGTACGCCCCGCGCGCCAGGAAGCGGCCGTCGGCGGCGCGCACGATCACGGTGCTGCCGGACTCGCAGCGGCCTTCGACGGTATCCACGCCGGTGGCGTAGACCCAGGGGTGGCGGCGCAGCAAGGATTTTTCCTTGCCGGGCTTGAGGGTGATGGTGTTCATGGGTCTTTATTTTGGACGCCAAACGAAGGCGAGCAGATGCGCCAGTGCCGTTTGAAGTGCCTGATTGTTTTAACTCCCTCTCCCCTCAGGGGGAGAGGGGCGGGGAGAGGGGTGGCTTAGCCAGGAGCTGCGGCGAGCGGAGCCAACGGTTTTGTCCGGCACGGCGGCATTGGATGCGCCCGCCCTCTCCCCTAACCCCTCCCCGCCGTGCGGGAGAGGGGAGCCAGGCATGGCAGGGCATGGCCGGATGGTGGCAAGCCCGGTGCAATCCTGGCCCGTCACACTGTTTTCTACCGCCTACAGCACCACCTTCACCATCGGGTGCGACGTCAGCGCGCGGTACAGCTCGTCGAGCTGCTCGCGGCTGGTGACCCATACCGTGACGGTCAGGCCGAGGTAGTTGCCCTTGGCTGAAGGACGCATCTCCATCTTGCCGGCGTGGAAGTCGGGGTCGAACCCCTGCACCAGCGTCACGATGGCCTCGGCAAAGCCATCCTGCATGCTGCCCATCACCTTGATGGGGAAATGGCTGGGATACTCGATCAGCGACTCGGCCGGCGGGATGTCGCCCGGCTTGCCCTGGTCGGAATTGTCGGCGCTCATTTCAAGGCCCTCCTTACTTGCGCTTGAACCACAAGCGGATGGTATCCCACAGGCGGCCAAAGAAGCCTGCCTCGGGCACGTCTTGCAGCGCCACCACCGGGAACTCGGCCACCTTGGTGGCGCCGTCCATCAGCTTGACCGTGCCGACCTGCTGGCCGGCGGCGATCGGGGCCAGCAGCAGCTCCTGGCGCTCCAGCACCGGCTTGATGCGCCCGCCCGTGCCCTTGGGCACGGTGATGTAGGTCTCGTCCTTGACGCCGATCTTGACGGTGGATTCCTTGCCCTTGTAGATCTCGGGCGTAGCCAGCACCTGGCCGCGGTCGTACAGGCGCAGCGTGTCGAAGAACTGGAAGCCGTAGTTCAGGATCTTCAGGCTTTCCTGCGTGCGGACCGCTTCGGTGGTGGTGCCGATCACGATCGAGACCAGGCGGCGCGAACCGTTAGGCACATTGGCCAGCGGACGCTTGGCCGACGAGATCAGGCAGTAGCCGGCCGACTTGGTATGGCCGGTCTTGACGCCGTCGACCGTCGGGTCGATGTAGAGCAGGCGGTTGCGGTTGGGCTGGCGGATCTTGTTGTAGGTGAAGTCCTTCTGCGCGTACATGCTGTAGTACTCGGGGAAGTCCTTGATGATCCGCGTGGTCAGCGTGGCCAGGTCCATGGCCGTGGTGTAGTGGTTCGGGTCGGGGATGCCGTCGGTGTTGGTGAAGTGGGTGTTCTTCATCCCCAGTTGCTGCGCTTCGCGATTCATCATCGCCACGAAGCCTTCCTCCGAGCCGCCGACCGCTTCGGCCAGCGCCAGCGCCGCGTCATTGCCCGATTGCACGATCAGGCCCAGCAGCAGGTCGCGCACGCTCACCGGCTTGTTGGCTTCCAGGAACATGCGCGACTCGTCGCTCTTGACCTTGAGGATGACCGTGGTCGGCACCACGGTCTGGTCGATCGTGAGACGCTTTTCCTTGATTGCGGCGAACGCCAAGTACGCGGTCATCAGCTTGGTCAGCGAAGCCGGCTCGATGCGCACATCGGCGTTCTGCGAAGCCAGGGCCTGGCCGCTGGTGACGTCGTACAGCATCCAGGACTTGGCCGCCACCTGCGGCATCGGCACACCCTGGGCGCGCACGGGAGCCGGGGCAAGCACCACGGCGGCGCCGACGATGGCGGCGGTGACCAGGGCGGACGTGTTGGCGGACGCGAAAAGCGGCGTGGCTCTATTCAACATGATTCAGTTTCCGACAAAAAAAGGGGCAGGGAGTGCTTCCGGTGACATGGCGGGGGCGGCGCGCCGCCCCC
>NZ_BAAILO010000218.1:15401-21726 GCF_054589115.1 Cupriavidus sp. 8B
GCCGGGGATCACGATCACCGGCAGTTCCTGCGGCCGGGCCCAGTCGAACACGCTTGCCAGCGGCACGGTGTCGTCCTGCTCGCCGTGGATGACGATGGTATCGGCCGGCACGTGGGCGACTTCCCAGCGGCTGGCGGCGGTGCCCACCATGGCCAGGCGCTGCACCGGCGTGCCGGCCTCGGCCAGGCGCCGGGCGACGTGGCTGGCCACGAAGCTGCCAAACGAGAAGCCGGCCAGCGCCAGCGGCAGCGTGGCGGCATCCGGCGACCAAGTGGACTGGGTGCGCATCCAGTCGATGACGGCCAGCAGGTCATCCTGCTCGCCCACGCCGTTGTCATGGCTGCCGGCGCTGCCGCCGACGCCGCGGAAGTTCGGGCGCACGGTGGCGTAGCCAAGCTGCACGAAACTGCGTGCCAGCGTCTGCGCCACCTTGTTGTCCTTGGTGCCACCGAACAGCGGGTGCGGGTGCGCCACCAGCGCGAGGCCGCGCGGGAAGCCGGCCTGGGGCAGGTCGACCGAAACGTCGATGGCGCCGACTGGGCCGGCGACGGTAAGTACCTGGGTATGGGCGTTCATGGAAACAGGAAGCAGGGTGACTGGCTCTGGCGCCGTGGCGCCCGGGTTTCAGTGATTCAGCGTTTCAGCCGAGGCTGGCGGCTGAGGTCAATCAGTGATCGACCATCAGGCGTTCGACCGGCTTGCCGCCCACCAGATGGCTCTCGATGATCTCGTCGATGTCCTGCTCGTCGACGAAGGTGTACCAGACGGCCTCGGGATAGACCACCAGCACCGGGCCGAGTTCACAACGGTTCAGGCAGCCGGCCTTGTTGATGCGCACGCGGCCTTCGCCGCCGGAAATACCAAGCGCCTTGCAGCGTTTCTTGGCGTATTCCTGCATGGCCTGCGCGTGATGCGCGCCGCAGCAGGCGCCGCCGTCCTCGCGCTGGTTGAGGCAGAAGAAAACGTGGTGCTGGTAATGGCTGCGCATGCGTGGTGGGCGTATCGGCGGCGGCAACGCAGGAGGCAAAGAGTGCCCGGGGCGCGCGCCGGCCGCAAGGAATGGGTGGAAGGGCTGAATTATACGGCGTCATGGGGGGCGGTTCGACGCTTTGGGAACGCGCTTCGAAGCCGCGCGTGCTGCGCCGCGGCCGCGGGTGGCGTAGCGCGCACCCACGCCGGCCAGATCGTCCGGATCTCCGGACGGCCGTTTTCCGGAATTCCGGAAAATCGGAGTGAACGGTCGTCCGCTTTGCCAGCTTCCTTTTGAAATCAGTGACTTGGCGGCGCCGGCCGGCCTGGCACGGCCGTTGCGATGCTTAAGGCAGACACGCTCCATTTGCAGGGCGCGCGAACCTGCCGCTGCTGCGGCGGCGGGCACGGTCAAATACCGAGGACGACATCATGAGGAAACCCTTTTACAAGATCCTGTACGTGCAGGTGCTGTTCGCCATCGCGGTGGGCATCGTGCTCGGGCATTTCTGGCCCGCTACGGGCGTAGCCATGAAGCCGCTGGGCGATGGCTTCATCAAACTGATCAAGATGATCATCGGTCCGATCATCTTCTGTACCGTGGTGTCCGGCATCGCCGGCATGCGCGACATGAAGAAGGTGGGCCGGGTCGGCGGCAAGGCGCTGCTTTACTTCGAGGTGATCTCCACCTTCGCGCTGTTGATCGGCCTGCTGTCCGCGCACCTGCTCAAGCCGGGCGTGGGCTTCAACATCGATCCGGCCACGCTCGACACCAAGGCGATCTCGCAATATGTGACGCAGGCGCATGGCCAGAGCACAGTCGAGTTCTTCATGCACATCATCCCGGATACGATGGTCAGCGCGTTCGCCAACGGCGACATCCTGCAGATCCTGCTGATCTCGCTGTTCTTCGGCTCGGCGCTGGCGGCCATGGGTGAGCGCTCGAAGATCGTGTTCGACTTCGTCGAGCAGGTGTCCAAGGTGTTCTTCCACATCGTTCACGTGATCACCCGGGTGGCACCGCTGGGCGCGTTCGGCGCGATGGCCTTTACCATCGGCAAGTACGGCCTGGGCTCGCTGGTGCCGCTGCTCAAGCTGATCGGCACCTTCTACGTCACCGCGATCGTCTTCGTGGTGGTGGTGCTGGGCACGGTAGCGCGCCTGACGGGCTTCAACATCTTCCGCTTCATTTCCTACATCAAGGAAGAGCTGCTGATCGTGCTGGGCACCAGCTCGTCGGAGGCGGCGCTGCCGCACCTGATGGAAAAGCTGGAAAAGCTGGGCTGCTCCAAATCGGTGGTGGGGCTGGTGGTGCCCACGGGCTACTCCTTCAACCTCGATGGCACCAACATCTACATGACCATGGCGGTGCTCTTCATCGCCCAGGCCACCGGCATCGAGCTCACACTGCTGCAGCAGCTCACCGTCCTGGGCGTGGCGATGATCACCTCCAAGGGCGCCAGCGGCGTGACCGGCTCCGGCTTCATCACGCTGGCCGCCACGCTGGCGGTGGTGCCGGACATTCCGGTGGCCGGCATGGTACTGATCCTCGGCATCGACCGCTTCATGAGCGAGTGCCGTGCGCTGACCAATATCATCGGCAACGGCGTGGCGACGGTGGTGATGTCGGCGTGGGAGCATGAACTCGACCGCGCGCAGCTTGACCGCATGCTGCGCCGTGGCGGCGATGACACGGCCGAACTTGCCGAAGCCGGCACCGGCGTCCGCTGAGGTCCCGGCCTCCGGAGCGGCGGCGCCAGCCGGCGCCGCCCGCCAGCGGGTATCATCGGCGCGTGTCCCAACGCATGCGCCGATGCCACATTCCGACGATTTCCTCGCCGTGCATGATCCCGCTTCCGCCCGCCTGGTGCACGCGCCAGGCGATGGCGGCGGAACCTGGCGGGGCTTCGCCGCGGCACTTGCCGTCGGCCTGGTAGTCCTGTGCTCGCTGACCTGGCTGTTTTCGATGCAGCGCGGCATCGATGGGCTGCAGCAGGCCACGGCCACCCGCGCCGATCGCTACGCGGCCACGCTGGAAAGCACGCTCGACCGCTACGAGTTCCTCCCCGCGCTGGTCTCGCTCCATCCCTTTGTCCATGACCTGCTGGCCGCGCCCGGCGATCCCGTGCGCGTGGCGGCGGCCAACCGCTACCTGTCCGAAGTCAATCGCCGCGCGCGCGCTTCGGCCACCTATGTCATTGCCGCCAACGGCCTCGCGCTGGCCGCCAGCAACCATGACGAGCCGGGCAGCTTTGTCGGCACCGACTACCGCTTCCGCCCTTACTTCCAGAGCGCATCGCGCGGAGAGATCGGGCGCTTCTACGCCATCGGCATCACCAGCGACGAGCCCGGCTACTACATTGCCCAGCCCGTGAAGGTTGGGGGCCGCGTGGTGGGCGTGACCGTGGTCAAGCTCAACCTGGAGTGGTTCCAGCGCGCTGGCGCCGGCGGCGCCGAGCCGGTGATGGTGAGCGACGAGCATGGCGTGATCTTCCTCTCCTCGGTGCCGGCCTGGCAGTACCGCACGTTGCAGCCGCTGCCGAGCGAGCTGCAATCCGAGCTGGACCGCACGCGCCAGTACCATGACCAGGAAGTCAGGCCGCTGCCGCTGGAGGCGCTGCAATCCCCCGTTACGCAGTGGCTCGGCCGGACAGTGCTGGGCGAGGGCGCGCGGCTGGTGCGCATCGGCACCGGCAGCAACGCCGAGCGCTACCTCGAGATCAGCCGCAAGGTGGGCCCGGCCGACTGGACCATGCAGGTGATGGCCGCGCTGGACCCGGTGCTGGCCAGTGCGCGCAATGCCACCGTCGGGGCGGCGCTGGCCTATGCGTGCATGTGCCTGCTGCTGTTCAACTGGCGCCAGCGCCGCCAGCGTGCGCGCGATATCGAATACGGCAGGCGCCTGCTCGAAGCCGCCTACGACGAGCTGGAGCGCCGGGTGGAGGCGCGCACCGCCGACCTGATGGCCATCAACGAGCAGCTGGAAGCCGAAGTGGCGGAGCGCATCCGCGCCGAGAGCGAGCTGCGCGCGGCGCAGGACGAACTGGTGCAGGCCAGCAAGCTGGCGGCGCTGGGCCAGATGGCAGCCGGCATCACGCATGAGCTGAACCAGCCGCTGGCGGCCCTGCGCACGTTCTCCGACAACACGCGCGTGCTGCTGGAGCGCGGGCAGCTCGATGCGGCTACCGGCAACCTCGTTGCCATTGCCGACCTCACCACGCGCATGGGCAAGATCACCGGGCAGCTCAAGCTGTTTGCCGGCAAGGCGCGCCAGCGCCGGCACGCGGTGCATGTGCGCGCCGCGCTGGATCACGTGCTGGCGCTGATGGCCCCGCGCCTGGGCCACGTCGCGCTGAAGGTGGATGGCTTGTCCCAGCCGCCCGGGCCGGCGGTGTGGGCGGATGAGCTCAAGCTCGAGCAAGTGCTGCTAAACCTGATCGGCAACGCCCTCGATGCGCTGGCCACGGCCGCGCCGCACGCGCCCTGCGTGGAGGTGGCGGTGAGCGAGCACGGCAACACGGTTAGCATCGCGGTGCGCGACAATGGCACCGGCATCGCCGCCGACGCCTTGCCGCGATTGTTCGAACCCTTCTTCACCACCAAGGAGATCGGCCAGGGGCTCGGCCTGGGCCTGGCCATATCGTCGTCCATCGTGCGCGAGTTCGGCGGGCAGCTGAGCGCGGCCGACCGGCCCGGCGGCGGCGCGGAATTCGTGGTGATGCTGCGGCGCGCGCCCGCGCCCGAAGGCGGCGCGCCCCGCGCCGCCGCCACGTCCATCTCTCCCACCCATACTGAGTGAGCATTGCCATGCAAGACGGATTGCGTGTCCTGTTCGTCGAAGACGAACCCCTGGTACGCCAGGCTACCGCGCAGAGCCTGGAGCTGGCTGGCTTCTCCGTGCTGGCGCTGCCCTCTGCCGAAGCCGCCATGCCGCATCTCTCCCCGGAGTTTCCCGGCGTGCTGGTGACGGACGTGCGCCTCACCGGCGCCAGCGGGCTGGACCTGCTGCACCACTGCCGCAACGCGGCGCCGGGCGTGCCGGTGATCCTCGTCACCGGCCACGGCGACATCACCATGGCGGTACAGGCCATGCGCGAAGGCGCCTACGACTTTATCGAGAAGCCCTTTGGCGCCGACCGCCTGACCGAGACCGTGCGCCGCGCACTGGAGCGGCGCGCGCTGGAGCTGGAGAACCGCGCGCTGCGGCGCGAGCTGGCCGGCCCGGCCGCGGGCACGCGCATCATCGGGCGCTCGCCGGCCATCGAGCAGGTACGCACGCTGGTGGCCAACGTGGCCGCCACCGATGTGCCCGTGATGATCAACGGCGAGACCGGCACCGGCAAGGAACTGGTGGCGCGCAGCCTGCACGCCTTGTCGCCGCGCCACCAGGCGCCCTTTGTGGCGCTGAACTGCGGTGCGGTGCCCGAGGCCATCTTCGAGAGCGAGATGTTCGGCCACGAGGCCGGCGCCTTCACCGGCGCCGGCAAGCGCCGCGTGGGCAAGCTCGAGCACGCCTCGGGTGGCACGCTGTTCCTCGACGAGATCGAGAGCATGCCGCTGGCGCTGCAGGTCAAGCTGCTGCGCGTGCTGCAGGAGGGCACGCTGGAGCGCCTCGGCTCCAATGCCTCCATCGCCATCGATGTGCGCATCGTGGCCGCGGCCAAGGGGGAAATGGAGACGCTGGCGGCGCAAGGCACGTTCCGCCAGGATCTCTACTACCGGCTCAATGTGGTCACCATCCCGTTGCCCCCGCTGCGCGAGCGGCGCGAGGACATCGTGCCGCTTTTCGAGCATTTCATGCTGGTGGCGGCGGTGCGCTACCAGCGCCCCGCGCCCATCCTCTCCGAGCTGCAGCGCCAGGCGCTGATGCAGCGCGCCTGGCCCGGCAACGTGCGCGAGCTGCGCAATGCCGCCGACCGCCTGGTGCTGGGCGTGCCCGAGGGCGGCACGCGCGCCGATGCGCTCGACGACTCCACGCCGCTCAAGGAGCGCATGGAGCACTACGAGCGCGCCGTCATCGCCGATACGCTGGCGCGCACCGGCGGCGCGGTCAGCCAGGCGGCGGACCTGCTGCAGGTGGGCAAGGCCACGCTGTACGACAAGATCAAGCGCTACGGGCTGTAGCAGGGTTTGCTCCCTTCTTCCACTTGTGGGAGAGCAACCGTGTCGAGTGGGGGCGGGGGAGAGGGCGGGTGTTGGATGTGGGGTTGGCTTGTCGGATGCCTGCTTGTTCACCATCCGTGCTGCTTCACTGCAAATTCAACGGCTTAACGTCAAAGTCAAAGGCAGTTTCACCTCCCCTGCGGGGAGGCGACCTACTTTCTTGTCTCGCCAAGAAAGTAGGCAAAGAAGGCGA
>NZ_BAAILO010000219.1:0-551 GCF_054589115.1 Cupriavidus sp. 8B
TTCGCGCCCATCCTGATTCCCAAGCACGACCGGCGTTTTACTGGCTTTGACGACAAGATCATCGCCATGTATGCGCGCGGCATGACGGTACGCGAGATCCAGGCGTTCCTGGTCGAGCAGTATGGCACTGAGGTGTCGCCCGCGTTCATCAGCTCGGTAACGGATGCGGTCATGGAGGAAGTCACCGCCTGGCAGGCCCGTCCATTGGAGGTCATGTACCCGGTCGTGTTCTTCGACGCGCTGCGGGTCAAGATGCGCGAGGATGGCGTCGTGCGCAGCAAGGCGGTCTATCTGGCGCTGGGCGTGCTGCCCGATGGCACGCGTGACATCCTGGGCCTGTGGATCGAGACCACCGAAGGGGCAAAGTTCTGGATGAAGGTGTTCAACGACTTGAAGACGCGAGGCACCCAAGACATCCTGATCGCGGTGACCGACGGCTTGAAGGGCATGGAGCAGGCCCTGAACGCGGTGTTCCCGAGCACGACACTGCAGACTTGTGTCGTGCATCTGATACGCGGCAGCCTGGACTACGCGAGCTGGAAGGACCGCCG
>NZ_BAAILO010000220.1:0-1111 GCF_054589115.1 Cupriavidus sp. 8B
GGCATCAACTATGCCAGCCATGTGCGTGAGTCCGGCATGGACCCCGACAAGATCGGCTTCAACACGCTGTTCACCAAGGCCCCGTCCTGCCTTGCGCCCGCCGACGCCGACGTGGTGCGGCCGGCGCATGTGCGACTGCTCGACTACGAAATCGAGCTCGGTCTCGTGGTGCGCAAGCCGCTAAGCGGCGCGGTCCAGGTCGGGCCGGACCAGTTGCACGAGTTCCTCGCTGGCGTGACCATCGTCAACGACATTTCGGCACGCGACGTCCAGCTGCCGCAGGCCCAGTTCTACAAGGGCAAGAGCTACCGCAGCTTCGGCCCGGTCGGACCCTTCCTGGTGCTGTTGGACGCCGAGGAATGGCGGCGCTGGCCCGAGCTCCGTATGCAGCTGCATGTTAACGGGCAGCCCCGCCAGGACGCCTACTGCAGCGACATGATCTACATGCCCCATCAGACGCTTACCGAGCTGTCCGCCCTGCACGACCTGCAAGCCGGCGATCTGATCGCCACCGGCACGCCGGCCGGCTGTGCCGCCCGTGCGCCTGGCAAGCTGGCGATGTGGGTGTTCCGGCATGTGCTGTCCGAGAGCGCGAAGTGGCGCCTCTTCATCAAGAAGGGCCTGTCGAACCCGGCTTACCTGCGGCCGGGCGACATCATGACCGCTTCGATCCGCACCGACGACGGCGCCATCGACCTGGGCGAGCAGCGCAATCGGGTGGTGGCGTCATGAGTCACAGCTATATCGCCGCCATCGACGGCTTTGGCGACGCCTTCGCGTTGGGGCTGCGCCCGGCGGCCTGCCCGCAGCCACGCCAAGGCGAGATCGTGGTGCAGGTGGAGGCAGCGGCGATCAATCCCATCGATGTGCGTCGCCGCGACGGCTATGGCAGCAGGCTCTTCTCTCTCATGGGCGCGGCGCGCATGCCGCTCGTGCTCGGTAACGATTTTGTCGGGACGGTGTGCGCGGTCGGTCGGGGTGTGACCGGGCTGCGCGAAGGCGATGCCGTGTTCGGCGCCAAGCCGCCATCGAGTGCGGGCACGCATGCCACCCATGTCACCATGCGCGCCGAACACGCTTGCCTCAGGCCGTCGTCCATCCCGGCCGCCGC
>NZ_BAAILO010000221.1:0-266 GCF_054589115.1 Cupriavidus sp. 8B
AAGCCTGATGCGGTGAGTCGCGTGCGCTGGTAAGTGCCACGGCCCGAGCACTTGATAGCCAACGTGGGCTTTTGCCAGTCTGAAACTGAGTCGACCGCCCCAACACACGCCGCGTCCAGCGCGTGCGTCTTTGGCAGATCGAAGCGTCGGCGGTTGTACTTCGTCCGGCTACCCGACCCAGTCTCCACTGAAAGCCCCGTGGTCTTCAGCGCGTTGTACAGCGCCCACCGGGTCGAATTGACGGCAGCAGCGTCGCGAAGCGGGGC
>NZ_BAAILO010000222.1:0-26294 GCF_054589115.1 Cupriavidus sp. 8B
GCGCAGCTTCCGGATTGTGAAAAATAGGCGGCACATCAACCATAGAGCGGGAAGTCTTGCCGCTTGTGCGGTTAGTACTTCAGCAGCCTGTTAGGGCAATGCTGATTAAGTCCTCCGATTCGTGAGGAGAAGCGTTATTTGCAGAATCACGAGCGCAGAAAGAGATGAACAATGAAGCAGATGACGTTGGCCGCGGGTGCCGATCAAGGAGCTGGATTCGAGCAATACCGTAAGCCAACGCGACGTGAGGCATTTCTGGCGACGATGGAGGCGATCGTGCCGTGGGCGGCGTTGTGTGCTGTGATCGAGCCGTATTATCCGAAGGCGGGCAACGGCCGGCCGCCCATCGGTCTGGAGCGGATGCTGCGTATCCACTTTCTGCAGCACTGGTTCAACTTGGCGGATCTGGCTTGTGAAGAGGCGCTGTATGACAGCGCCAGCCTGCGCCGCTTTGTAGGCATTGACCTGGGTCGTGAGCCGGTGCCGGACGCCACCACACTGCTGAAGTTTCGCCGCCTGCTGGAGAAGCACCAGCTTGCCGAGCGGCTGTTTGCTGAGGTAGGCCGGGTCCTGCAGGCCAGTGGCGTGAAGCTGAAGACCGGCACCATTGTGGATGCCACGATCATCGGTGCACCCAGCTCGACGAAGAATGAAGAGAAGGCGCGCGACCCCGAGATGCATCAGACCCGCAAAGGTCAGCAGTGGTTCTTTGGTATGAAGTTGCACATTGGCGTAGACAGCCAGAGTGGATTGGCCCATTCGGCAGTCGTGACGCCGGCCAATGTCCACGACAAGCATGCGCTGCCCCAGCTACTGCATGGGGAGGAACAGCGGGTCTATGGCGATAGTGCCTACGCCAGTCAGCGCGCGCTTATCGCATCCAAGGCACCCCGCGCCAAGGACTTCACCAATCAGCGTACCCGCCGGAATGGGCAGATAGATGAAGTGCAACGCGGGAAGAACCGCAACAAGTCTCGCATCCGTGCCCGGGTTGAGCATGTCTTTGCCGTGGTCAAGCGCCTGTGGGGCTTTACGAAAGTACGCTACCGTGGCCTGAAGAAGAATGCCGGCAGGGCCTTCACGGCCCTGGCGCTGGCTAATCTTTACCTCGGCCGAGGGCATCTGATGGGAGCAATCCGCCCGTAAAGGGCGAATGTGGGGCGAGTGCCCCGCTAACACGCCCCATTTGGGGAGCGGTAGAGCAAATTCTGGTCATCAGAGCCATTTTTCCTGACCGAGCACGTTCTTATCAGCCTGAACGCCTCAATTCACCCGGCTTGTTCAGCGTAGCCTTAGATCTCTGAGATGAAGTCGCTCACATGTTTGACTGCACCCAGAACCTCGTCCATCCCTTCGGCGGGAGCTCCGATATGCATCGTGTAATCTCCTCGGGAAAGTTTCTGCTCTCACGCGAGTCGATCTGGCGGGCGGCTAAAGTCGTGACTGATTCTGGGCCTCGGCCGTCGCCTGAATGGATCCGGAGATATGTCCAGAGCGGTAGGGCATGCGCCCCGCGGCGCGCCGCCGACTCGGCGGCGCAGACGGCAGCTACGTCGCCGGCGCGACGCGCCAACTACGTAGCTGCCATAGACATCGCGTCAGAGTGCGCTCATGCCGCCATCGACCGGGAGATCAACGCCAGCGATGAAGCTGGCCTCGTCGGATGCGAGGAATAGGGCGGCTGCGGCGATTTCCTCCGGGCGGCCCAGCCGGCCAAAAGGCACGGCAGCAGCGAACTGCGCACGCGCCTGGTCGGCCCCTTCCTTAGTCGGCGCTTGTTGGTCGAAGATCGGCGTGTCGATCGGGCCGGGACAGATCGCGTTGACCCGAACCTGACGATCTTTCAATTCGGCGGTCCAGGTTCGTACGAACGAGCGCACGGCTGCCTTTGTCGCACTGTAAGCGGTGAATCCGGGGATGCCCTTGTTCTCGGCGACCGAGGTGATCACGATGACCGCACCACCGTCGTTCAGAAGTGGCAGCGCCTTCTTTACCGTGAACGCAACGCCGCGTGTATTGATGGCGAAGGTCTTGTCAAAACTATCCTCCGTTGCCTCGCCGAGCGGCTGCGGATCAACAATGCCTGCGCCGGCAAACAAGATGTCGAACTTGCCCTTAGCTGCGGAAACGGTTTCGTAGAGGCGATCGAGATCGGCGAGGTTGGATACATCGCCTTGGACTGCCGCAACGCTCTTGCCGATCTGCGATACGGCCCGATCCAACTCATCCTGGCGGCGGCCAAAGATGAAAACGAATGCACCTTCGTCGACAAAGCGCTTGGCGGTGGCCAGGCCGATACCGCTGCTGCCGCCCGTGATGACGGCGATCTTTCCTTGAAGCTTCTGCATTGCTTGCACTTTTAGTAGGAGTTAGTTTCGGCACGGGCCGACTGTGGTCAGACCCACGCCGGAGCGGCTGTGTATAACGATTTGTTCAGCCGGGATTCAGACGGAGCACATGCCGCCATCAACCAGCAGTTCGCTGCCGGCGACGAAGCTGCTGTCGTCCGACGCGAGGAAGAGCATGGCGGCCGCGATCTCTTCTGGACGTGCCATGCGACCCAGCGGAATGTTGCCGGCGTGCTTTGCTCGTACAGCTGCCGCCTGTTCTGGCGAGCCTGCTTCGGCGTCGATCAGCGGCGTATCGCACGGTCCTGGGGTGATGGTGTTGACGCGGATACCGCGGTCTTTAAGCTCCATCGTCCAAGTGCGTGCGTATGAGCGCATTGCGGTCTTCGACGCCGCGTATGCCGACCGACCCGGAAAGCCTCGAAGCGAGGCGATCGTGCTCGTTAGGATGATCGACGCGCCGTTGTTCAGCAGCGGAAGGGCCTTTTGCACGGTGAAAAGCACACCGCGTGCGTTCACCTCGAAGTTGTGATTAAAGCTGTCAATTGTGACATCGCCAAGCTTTACGCTGTTCACCGCGCCGACGTTTGCGACAACGATGTCCAGCTTCCTACCGTCGGCGGCCACCTTCTCGTACAGCCTGTCCAGGTCTTCGAGGTTGCGTACATCGCCGCTCACGGTTGCGACATTCGCACCAAGCGACGCGGCGGTCTTATCAAGTTCTTCATGGCGACGAGCAAAGATGTAGACGAACGCGCCCTCGGCTACGAAGCGCTGTACCGTTGCGAGGCCAATCCCGCTCGTCCCGCCGGTAACGACTGCCACTTTGTTTTTCAATCTCGACAATTCCAGCTCCTCATTGAAAGCATGCCGGAGCGGAGCGCTCCGTTGGCGGGATTAAACAACGGGTGGTTGAGTCCAGATAGGACCGGGGCAGAATAGTCGTTATTCCATTTCGGAATGAACGAAGTCATTGGCTCGTCTCAAGTGGACGTGGGGGAAGGGTGCCTGTTTCCTCCGGGCCCGTGCTCCATATGGAAAATGAAACAGGCATAGAGGGGTACTGGAAAGACGGGATCCGCCTTTCCGTTGAGGGTAGGTTCAATCAGCTGGCAGTTGCCGTATATCTAGGCGCCGTTGCAGTGTGCTCGGGGCGTTACTCCTGGATGACGTTCGGGATGGCGTCGTTGCCAAACATCCGTTCCTCCATGAATGAGATGAAAGCCTTGGCCTTCGCGCTCGATCGCCGCCCGGTGGGGGAGACGGCCCACAGGTCAATCGGCGGGAGTGCCCAGTCAGTGAGCACGGCATGCACATGTCCGGATCTCAGTTCGGGCGAGAACATCCATTCGGAGGAAATGGTAAAGCCAAGGTCTGACAATACCGCTTCTCGGACGCCTTCTGCGGCCGTTGACCTGACCCTGCCGCGGATGACTACCGATGTCTCAGCCGAACCTTGCCGGAATACCCAGCTGTCACCTCCTCCGCGTTGGTCATAGACCACAGCCTGGTGACCGGTGAGGTCCATCGGTGACGATGGTACGCCGGCCTTCTCGAAATAACTTGGGGTTCCCATTACAAGGCGACGCCCCTGGCCGATACGCCTCGCAGTAAGGGAGGACGAGTCGGCCAGTGCCCCCATGCGCAGGGCCAGGTCAATACCTGCCTCAATTAGGTCGATATTTCTGTCATCAAGAAAGAGATCGATGTCGAGCGACGGGTGTGCTTCGAGAAATGCAGGCAGATGGGGCATTACGTGCAGTCGCGCAAAGGTCACTGCTGCGCTCACGCGAAGTCGGCCAGATAGCCCGACACCGGCCCCCCGAGCCGCCAGTACCGCCTCCTCCGCGGAGTCGACGGCTCGCTTTGCGTGCTCGTAGAAGACCAGGCCAGACTCGGTTGGCGCAAGCCCGTGCGTGGTGCGCATTAGCAAGCGCAAGCCCAGGTATTCCTCCAGCTGCGCGATTGCTTTTGAGACGGCTGGCTGGCCAATTCGTAACTGTCGGGCGGCCGCAGAAAACGATCCCGAATCGACGACGAGAACATAGGCCTCCATGGCCGATAGGCGGTTCATCGTTATTCCCTCTTGGAATGATCGTTATGACTGCGCCATATCTACCACATCCAGCATGCGTACGGCAGAGTAGGGTTAACAACTATATCGAGACCGCCATGGACCTGAACGCGCAGTTGAAGACGCTCCGGAGGGAGTTCGCGGAGAACGCTGACTCCAGGATCGTGGACGCGTTCAGCAGCGCCGACGCAGAGCTGCGGACGTCGAGCGTCCTGGACGGCTGCATCAAGGCAGGCGACCCGATGCCCGATTTCTCGCTTTCTGACGCAAATGGGGATCTTGTCAGCCTCCCCCGGCTGCTGTCTCGAGGACCGGTTGTGATCAGTTTTTACCGCGGCGATTGGTGCGACTTCTGCGCGTTGGAGTTGATAGCGCTAGCCGAGATATACCAAGAGATCCTTGGGCTGGGGGCTTCGCTCGTAGCCATTTCGCCGCAACCACCGCAGGAGAGGGTGCGGCCGGAATTTGGGGAGCTTCCATTTCCTATGCTGTGGGATGACAAGGCGAAGTTGGCTCGTCGCTGCGGTATTACCTATTCGATTCCAGTCGCTATGCGTCCGATTTACGCAAGTGGAGGGTTTCGACCTTATGGGCGTGGCGAAGCTGGATGGAGCTTACCGATCCCGGCGACCTATATCCTAGACCGCACCGGGATCATTGTGCTGTCGTGGTTGAACACGGACTACACCTGCCGTGTTGAGCCGCGTGACGTTGTGACAATCCTGTCACATCTTCATCAACAGTCTAGGCGCGAACTGTCTGGTCCGCAGTAAGACGTAACTCTCTCCGATATGGGATGACGAGATCCCCTCCCTTGTGGCGAGGCAGCTTGGCGCGTCGCCTTTTTTTGTGTAGGGTCGAAGTCCCTTGCGGACCGGGATGTCTCGCTCGGAATACGATTAGCTGCTTTCGTCGCCCGGCTCTCTGTTCTGGGGAATAACTATTATTCCGGGGTCGCTACTACCACATGAATGTCCGCGCCCTTAGATTTGCAACTATCGACAGCCTGTCGGTAAGCGTGCCCGGACAGATCGCGATCTTGTGAGAATCGGATACGAGTCTGAGCGTGGACAGTAATGATGAAATGGAGCTTAAAAATGGGCGTGAGAAGCAAGGTTTTGGTGGCGGGAGCAAGCGGACTCATTGGCGTGGCCGCTATTGAGTCCTTCCTCTCTGCAGGCTGGGATGTCGTCGGCGTTTCCCGCCGTAGGCCGGAACTGCCGAGTGGTCGCGATTTCGAATTTATCTCGGTTGACTTGCGCAACGAGAAGGCGTCCCGCGAGGCGCTGGGTGCGCTCACCGACGTAACGCACGTCGCATACGCTGCTATTTACGAGAACGCGCACGATTTGGTGGGCGGCTGGTCGAACGAAGAGCAGATCGAAGTCAACAATGCGATGCTTCGCAATGTAGTTGAGCCCCTCCTTCAGCGTAAGGGTACGCTGAAGCACGTGTCCATTCTCCAGGGGACGAAGGCATACGGTGTTCACCTTCACCCGATCGCGATCCCGGCGCGCGAAAGCGATCCCCGCGACGATCATGCGAATTTCTTTTTCGATCAGCAGGACTATATCCACGACCTGGGTGCTGAGCATGGGTTCACATACACCGTTCTGCGCCCTCAGCTCGTCACGGGTAAGACGCCTGGCGCTCTCAACGTTCTCCCGGCTATTGGCGTGTATGCGGCGATCCGGCGCGAGAAAGGGGAGCCCTTCAGCTTCCCCGGTGGCCCCTCGTTTGTTTGGGAAATGGCCGACGCTGACCTTGTCGGTCAGGTAATGTCGTGGGCCGCCCAGTCTCCGAATGCCGCAAACGAGATCTTCAATATCACCAATGGCGATGTTTTCGAATGGCGAAGCGTATGGCCGGCGTTTGCGAAGACGCTCGGTGTCGCGGTCGGCGCCGACGAGCCGATGAGCGTGGCTAAATACATCCGCGAGAACGCCAACGTGTGGGCGAAGATCGTTGCTAAGTACGGCCTTGCCAGCGGAGACTTGGTGTCGTTTGTCGGTCAGGGCGATCAACACGTCGACTTTGCGTTCGCTTCCGGTGCGCCCGCAGGTCCGGTCGCCTTCGTCAGCACTATAAAGCTTCGTAAGGCAGGGTTTGGCGCTGTGGTCGATACTCGTGATGCGTTCTGCGATGCGCTCCAGTCGTTCATCGATCGCAAGCTTCTGCCGCCGGCGGTGTAGCGCACCGGCTTGCTGCTGGTACTAAGCAAGCGTGCGGAAAAAAGGGGTGGCTGAGTGATTGGCCACCCCTTTGCAATTACAAGGGGTGTTGTGCGGGGGATGCGTCGGCTCGAGCGTCACGCGCTGGACGTTGGCATGGAAGCTGGTATGCAATTGCCCCTATCGCTAGCACCGCTTTTTGCCGGCTTTCGCGCGTGGCCTGCGCAACAGCATGGCGCTTGTCGCAACTCCAGACGCAAAGTTAATCGCGGCGACCAACGCGCGTGACTTTGTCAACGTGGAGAACTCCGGACTTTCGGATGAATTGTTGCCACACGATACGCTCACCTGGTTGGCTGCTGGAGCGGATTATGGTTGGCCATACTGCTTCGACAAGAATCGACCGAACCCCGAGTATGTGCAATTTGATTGCTTGCTAATGGTTGGATGCGCCTCGGATTTCCCGTGGCCCAGCGACTGGCCGCCACTACAAGCGGCCGAGTCAGCGGTGGCTTGCCCCGATCTCAGTGGGCTATATTGGAACAACGGCGGACCGGGGAACCGCTATGCGGACAAGTCAGGTCGGACGCTGTCTGTGCGGCTTTTGCACTACACCCCGAGTGCCTTCGTATCCGCTTAAGGCAACCGGACGCTGAAACGCTAGAGAGGTGGCCGTGTTGGATCTCAGCGGAGTAGAGGTTCGGCGTGAGACGCTGGCGAGCACGCGAGGGGATTTTGACTGTGAGGGCGGCGTGCTTTGGATGAGAGGAACTACCCTGGTTAAAAAAGGATGGTACCGGCTATAGCCGCAACGTCCACCGCCTTGGCTTGAGCCTAGCTACCGATGGCACACTGGCAGGTCGGCAACGCATGACCGGTGCTGCGGCGCTGGGGTGGGTGGTTCCCATGGTTAACAGTCAGACTATCCGGTTCCGTTGGGATCGGGCGGTGCCGCGAGCCGACGGGCGGGCAAGCACAGCTAGATAGGCGTCGGGTCTGAATCCAGGAGCCAGTCTCTGAATTGGGATAGCGCAGGGTGGTTGGATCGGTCTACCGTGTACACCAAGTAGTAGCCAAGGCTGCTCGGGACGTCGGCGCCAATCGCGATCGCGATCGCACCAGATCTGAGTTCTTCCTCAATGAAGTAGCGAGGCACGAGTCCGACGCCCATGCCGGCAACCACCGCTTGGATCAGGTGCGAGGTCAATTCAAATACAGGCCCATAGCGTAAGCGGCTTCCGCTTACATTCTGGGCGGCCAGCCAACCCTCCCAAGCATCCGGTCTGGCGGTGATTCGGAGAAGAACATGGTTGGCAAGGTCCGAGGCTTGGCGTACAGGAGTTTTCGCCAGGAGCAATGGGCTGATGGCGGGGACAAGCTCCTCGCTCTGGAGCAAATGCGCCGTACATCCGGGCCAATTTCCGTTCCCAACGGCGATAAATGCGTCCATTCCGGACTTGCTTGTGTCTATATGGCCGATCCGCGCATGCACATGGAGTTGGACCTGCGCGTGCGACGCGTAGAAATCGTGTAGCCGGGGCATGAGCCATTTGGCTGCGAACGTGGGAAGCACCGCTAAGTGGAGCGAGCCGCCTCCGTTTCGATAGGCGATGGCCTGTCGCGTTGCGCTACGAATCCCACTCAAATGCGCGGAAAGTTCCCGCTGGTACATCGCGCCTACGTCCGTCAGGGAGATTTTTCTACCTGAGCGAACAAATAGTTCCACTCCGATCAATTCTTCAAGCGCTTGAACTTGCTTGCTCACTGCACTCTGCGTGGTGGTCAACTCATCCGAAGCACGCGTAAAACTCAGATGGCGAGCTGAAGCGTCGAAAGCTAACAGCAGCGACGTAGACGGCGTAAGTCGCCTGGGATTCATTCCAAAGCCTCCTGCATAGCAGCGAAAACACTCGTTTGTGACGCACCATCGAATGGCACAGAATCCGCTGACGGAGCGGCGTCATACGCAACGCCGGGCAAGCAAATCAGCTGGTTTGCATTCTATCGATTCCTGATGGAAAGAGTCGGGAGGGTAATCCCTTGTGATCGCTCTTCTTCTTAAGTATCGCCGCGGCTAAGCGACAGGGCGACGGTGGTGGATCGCGTCAAAGCCGGCGTGGCTTACTGCAATCCCGCATCAACGAGTGGATGGATGAGGTTGCTGTGACGCTCATCCAACGTTGGTTCACGAGCACGCTTTCTGCTACCAATCCGATTAGAGAGGGCTCATGACAGCCCCCCGACTACAGGAGTCATCGATGGTTACTGTCCGACAGGTAATAGGTGTTGCACTGTGCACCGTCGTCATCGCTGGGGGGCATGTGCAGGCGCAGAGCTATCCGGACAAGCCTGTTCGGCTCGTTGTCCCATATGCACCGGGTGGCTCTACGGACATCATCGCCCGACACATTGCGGAGCCCTTGTCCAAGGTCCTGGGGCAGCCGGTTGTCGTGGACAACAAGGCAGGTGCCGGCGGGCTCGTCGGGACGGCAGAGGTAGCGCGGGCGCCCGCGGATGGCTACACGCTGGTGGTGGGGTCTGTTAGCACGATGGTCGTTATTCCTGCCACGCATCCGAAGCCCCGATACTCGGTGGAAAACTTCGCGCCGATCACGAACATAGCGGCTATGCCCAACGTCCTTGTGGTGAGCCCTAAGGTTCCAGCCAATGATCTCCGTGAGCTTATAGCGCTGCTCAAGGCGAACCCTGACAAATACTCGTACGCGAGTTCGGGGAAGGGCGGCATCAACCATATGCTAGGCGAGTCGTTCCAGGCTGGGGCTGGCGTCAAGATCCAGCACGTGCCGTACAAAGGTTCTGGCGCTGCGTTAAACGACGTGATAGGCGGCCAAGTGCAAATCATGTTTGATCAATTGCCTTCGTCCAAGCCGCACGTCGATAGCGGGAAGTTGAACCTGTTGGGCGTGATCGCCCCCAAACGACTGGCAGCCTATCCCAACGTGATGACGATGGAGGAGGCGGGGATGAAGGGCTTCGATGACCAGGCGTGGTACGGAATTCTGGCGCCTGCGAAAACGCCGCCAGCGGTATTGGCGCGCCTCTCAGATGCCATGAAACAGGTTATCGCTATGCCGGAGGTGCGCGCCCGCATCGAGCATGCTGGGGCGATACCGATCGGCAATACACCAGCGCAGTTTTCAACCCAGATCAAATCCGAGATCGAAAAGACACGCAAGCTGGTCAAGGAACGGAGCATCTCTTTCGAAGACTGATGCTCTGGCAAGGTTGCCTGCTGGAAGGACCGGATGAACGCTAAATGTCCTCGTCCGCTTTCCGTCGACAGAAGGACGGTGTCATGAACGCAGCAAAGTCCGCCGCCGCAACGCGTAAATGCCTGGGCAGAGAACAAACTCTGCTGGGGGACTTGGAGGCGGCGTCGGCGGACATCGCTACTTTCGGGCGACCCCGATATAGGGCAAGCCTGCTATGGCAATGGCCGAAACTACAGGCCTTACCAGGTCCGACGCGCAGGTCGTCGAGGCATACCAGGTTGAACTCCGGGGTGGTGCCTGAGTGCGTTGACCTTGGATCTCGACACAAAGCGATTTGCCGCCGGTAGGGGACTGAGATGCACCCCTTGGCAATCGAAGCACTGCCCGCGTCTGCCCGTGCACAACGCCGTTCTCCTGGATCGCGACTTCTCAGTGTTCGGTCATGTTTTAGCGAAGTGCGTCATTTGCCGATGCGCTTCGGCCGGTTCTGGCCCGTGAACTCTTTGAGTCACTTCGCCATTGCCGCGTTCGCGGCGATGGGTATTCACAAAACTCATGCAGGAGCCGAGTTCTTTACGCTTGCGACGGCTCCCGGCCGAGACCAAACTGCATCAAAGCGTAGACGCCGCGCTTGCAAGCCATTCATAGCGTGAATGCGTCTTCACCAACCCTGAATCAGAACGGAGACAACATGACATCGGCCAACGCTGCGCAGCAGCACGACAAAACTATCAGCGCAGATTTTGCGTTTCAGATGAAGCGCGTCCCGGTGCTCGACGCGGAGATGGCCTACGTCGATGAGGGCGAGGGCGATCCGATCATCTTTCTGCACGGCAACCCCACGTCGTCCTACACATGGCGTAACGTCATTCCGTACGCGCTGCCTTTCGGACGCGTACTCGCTCCGGACTTGATCGGCATGGGTCAGTCGAGCAAGTCTCCGAGCGGCTCGTATCGGTTCTTCGATCACGCTGAGTACCTGGATGAATGGTTTGCCAAGCTCGGCTTGAACCGGAACATCATCCTGGTCATCCAGGACTGGGGCGCCGCCTTGGGCTTCGACCGGACAAGCCGTTTCCCGGAGAGTGTGTCGGGCATCGTCTATATGGAAGCCATGGTGCGCCCTCGTCTGTGGTCTGACATGCCGCCGGAGCGTCAAGCTGTCTTCAAGCGCCTACGTGGCCCAGAGGGCGAAGAGATGGTTCTGCGTGACAACTTCTTCGTCGAGAAGATGCTGTTTGAGTACGGGGTGCTGCGCAAGCTGACCGACGAAGAGAAGGCGGTCTATGCGGCGCCGTTCCAGACGCCCGAGTCGCGTAAGCCCATGCTAGTGTTTCCGCGGGACATTCCGTTTGATGGCGATCCGCCCGACGTGCACGCGCGAGTTAAGCGCTACAGCGATTGGATGGGCGCAAGCCATCATCTGCCCAAGCTGTTTATCAACGCAACCGAGGGCCATGGAACTGCTGGCGCGGCGCGGGAACACTGCCGGCAGTGGCCGAACCAGACCGAGGTTACGGTAGAGGCACGGCACTACGTGCCGGAGGATTGCCCGCACGAAATCGGCGCAGCGTTGACCACGTTCCTCGAACGTGTGCGGGGAGGTGCATGATGTCCGAAACGCCACTGCACGCCGCGTTACGAGAAGGATTAGGCGCCGCGGTGCGGTTCGACACGGCGCATCGCGCGGTGTACGCATCCGACGCCTCGAACTACCGCCAGGTGCCCATCGGCGTTGTCGTACCGGATTCGCTCGATGACTTCATCGAGGGCGTAAAGATCTGCAGCGCCCATGGTGCACCGATACTGACGCGCGGCGGCGGAACCTCAATGAATGGGCAGGCGGTCAATGAGGCGGTCGTCTTCGACATGTCGTCGAGGTGCAATCGCATCATGGCGCTCGACGCCGAAGCTCGGTTCGCGGTTGTCGAGCCAGGGGTGGTGTGCGATGCGTTGCGGAATGCGGCAGAAAAGTACGGTCTGACGTTCGCCCCGGATCCGTCGACGCATAGTCGTTGCACGATTGGCGGCATGGTCGGGAACAACTCCTGTGGGCCGCATTCCGTCATGGCCGGGAAGACGCTTGAGAACGTGGAAGAGCTCGAGGTTCTGACCTATGACGGAGAGCGCTTCTGGGTCGGCCCAACAAGCGAGACTGAGCTCGAAGAGATCATTCGCGCCGGCGGTCGAAAGGGCCAGATCTATGCAGATTTGAAGGACTTGCGAGACCGATACGCGGACCTCATCCGTGCCCGATTCCCAACCATCAAACGACGTGTATCAGGCTTCAATCTGGACCAGTTGCTGCCGGAGAACGGTTTTAACGTGGCGCGAGCGCTGGTTGGAACTGAGGGAACGTGCGCAATGACACTGCACGCGCGCCTGCGTCTCGTGACGAGTCCGTCCGTGCGTGTAGTGCTGGTACTCGGGTTCGATGACATCTACGTCGCCGCCGATGCGGTTCCCGAGTATGAGAAGTTCGGGCCAATCGCGATCGAAGGATTAGACCGCGCCATTATCCGGGGTCTCGAGGCTCGGAATCTTGCCCAAGCAGAAATCCAGTTGCTGCCGCCCGGCGACGCATGGGTCGTGATGGAGTTTGGCGCGAACACGTTGGACGCTGCAGTGGAACAAGCCGAACGTGCTGCAGAGTATTTCCGCAATCGCCCCCAAGGGCCACGTCCCAGCACGCGGGTGGTGCCGGAGAAGGGCGTGCAGCAGCGAATCTGGTCCATCCGGGAGAATGGGGCGTCTGCTACCCAACTGTCGATTGATCCCAACGTCCCGGATCCGCAAGTGGGCTGGGAGGATGCTGCCGTCGACCCGCGCCGACTTGGCGATTACCTGCGCGCGTTCCAGGCGTTGGTCGACCGCTATGGCTATAGGACGTCGCTGTTTGGCCATTTCGGCGACGGATGTGTACATGCTCGCGTAACTTTCGATCTGCGCACGAAGGCCGGCGTAGCCCACTTCCGCGAGTTCACGCGCGAAGCCTCGGAGCTTGTCGTTGCCTATGGCGGGTCGCTGTCCGGCGAACACGGCGACGGCCAAGCGAAGGCCGAGTTCCTTCCCATTATGTTCGGGGAGGAGTTGGTGGGTGCCATGCGTGAGTTCAAACGCGTCTGGGATCCGCTTGGCAAGCTCAATCCCGGCAAGGTCGTCGATGCGTATCGCGTCGACGAAAATCTGAGAGCCGGTCCAAACTACAAAGTCATTCCCATTGCGACGACGTTGCAGTTTCGCAGTCAGGAAGGCAACGGATTCCAGCGTGCTGTAGAGCGGTGCGTTGGAATGGGGCGGTGCCGTTCCGCTAAGGGCGGGACGATGTGTCCAAGCTATCGCGCGACCCGGGAGGAGCGGTACTCCACACGGGGCAGGGCGCGGTTGTTGTGGGAAATGCTCCAAGGAGATGTGGTTCGTGATGGTTGGAAGAGCGAGGCCGTAAAGGAAGCGCTGGACAGCTGCCTGGCCTGCAAAGGCTGTCGGAGCGACTGTCCAACGCATACGGACATGGCTTCTTACAAGGCTGAATTCCTGTCCCACTTCTACGAGGACCACAACCGTCCGCGTCAGGCGCTGTCGATGGGCAGAATCGGCGACTGGGCCCCTCTGGCATCGAAGGCTCCGGCGCTATCGAACTTTTTGACGCAAACGCCAGGTGTTTCGGTGATTGCGAAGTGGGTGGCAGGGGTTTCGCAGGACCGGGATCTCCCGCGCTTTGCTCCGCGCTCATTCCGTGCGGGGTACAAGCGGCAGCATCGAGGGATCACACAACCCAGGGTCGTGCTTTGGGTCGACACGTTTTGCAATCACTTTCATCCGGAAGTGGCTGAGGCCGCGGTCGCTGTTCTGCGCCACGCTGGCTTTGCGGTGGATGTGCCGGGAGAGCCGCTTTGCTGTGGGCGCCCGCTTTACGACTTTGGCTACCTCGACCTTGCTCGCGACAAGCTGGCGCATATCCTGGACGCGTTGGATCCACTCCTCGACGATGGTGGGGACGAGGAGCCGGTACGTCTGGTCGGACTTGAGCCGGGTTGTCTATCAGTTTTCAAAGACGAACTACCGAAGCTGTTCCCAGATGATCCCCGAGCGCGACGGCTTGCGGATCGAGTAATCCTGCTGGGCGACTTCCTTCTTGAGCGGGACTACGTCCCTCCACGTCTAGAAGCTGACGTGCTGGTGCATGCGCACTGCCACCAAAAATCGCTCTTCGGAACCCAGGGCGATATGGAAATGCTCGAGCGGAGCGGGGCGCGGGCGACGTTGCTCGATAGCGGTTGCTGCGGCATGGCCGGCTCCTTTGGCTTTCATCCCGATCACATCGAACTGTCGCGCGGCGTGGGAGAGCAAGTCCTACTGCCGGAGGTACGCAAACAGCCAGCGGACACGGTGATTCTCACGAACGGCTTCAGCTGCCGCGAGCAGATCCGCCAGGAGACTGGCCGGGACGTCTTGCACCTGGCCGAGCTACTTCATCGAGCGCTTAAACATGGCCGCCATGTAGGTGCGGCTTCTGCAGGCAACGAACACGCCAGCGACGTGCTGGCGCCAATTGCAGCGCAGGACATTGGCTGAGTGCCATTGTTCGTTATATCAGTAAGGAGACATCTGTGACATCTGTTGCATTCCAGCCGCGGCGGGACCGGTTGCGTGGCGTGCTCGCCCCGGTGCTGACGCCGTTCACGGCGAACCTCGATCCGGACTGGCCCGCATTTTTCAACCATTGCCAGTGGCTGCTCGAGAACGGCGCTAGCCTCGCGATCTTCGGCACTAACTCCGAGGCGGCTTCGTTGTCCGTCGACGAGCGCATTGCGCTGACGGATCGCCTGCTAGAGGCAGGCATTCCGGGGCCACGCCTGATGCCAGGTACGGGTAGCTGTGCCCTTTCCGACACGGTTCGTCTTACGCGCCATGCGGTAGAAAATGGTGCTGGCGGTGTGCTTGTGCTGCCGCCGTTCTATTTTAAAGGCGTATCGGACGACGGTCTGTATGCGTACTACGCGGAATTGATCGAGCGCGTCGGCGATGCTCGTCTCGCCATCTACCTGTATCACATTCCGCAATTGACGCAGGTCCCGATCTCACTGTCGCTCATTGAGCGGTTGCTCAAGCAGTACCCACAGGCGATCGCCGGCGCAAAAGACTCCTCGGGTGACTGGGAGAACTCGCGGGCAATGATCGAACAGTTCTCGGGCGAGGGCTTCGACGTGTTTCCGGCAAGTGAGTCGCTGCTTTCCAGGGCATTGCCAATTGGCGGGGCGGGTTGCATTAGCGCGACCGTCAACATCAACCCTCGTGGAATCCAGGCCCTGTACGAAGCGCTGACGTCGGGCAACGAGCGGGACGCGTCTGCATTGCAGGGTGAGGTAGACAAGGTCCGCCGGATCTACCAGTCGACGGCGATGATTCCGGCGATGAAATACACACTTGCTGCAGCGCTTGGCCATTCGTCGTGGGCCACCGTGCGACCGCCGTTAGTACCCATGGCCAGGAAGGATGGGGCAGCGCTGCTTGCTCGCTTGGACTTGGCTAGTTTTTCCCTGAACCGCAAGCAATAGGCGGGACGCGGCCGCAGAGCCGCGCTGCCAGGACACGTAGATGAACACAATGTTCAAGGAGACAAAAGATGGCTGCAATCGAAACGATTCCGTACGGCGCTACCGACGTCGAGCCGAAGACTCGCTACAGCAAGTGGCGGGTCTTGATGTTCCTGCTCTTGCTGGGCACGTCGTATATGTTCAATGCAATGGATCGTCAAGTATTCCCTGCATTGCTCGGTAGCATCCGTTCGGCGTATGGACTGACCTTACCGCAAGGGGGGCTGGTCAGTACGATCTTCACCATCAACGTAGCGATTTTCGCAGCGCTGAGTGGCTGGTTCATGGCCAAATTCGGACGGCGTCACGTGCTCTTGGGAGGGCTGATCGCATATTCGTTCTTTACGCTGGCCACACCGTTCGCCAGCGGCTTCATGAGTCTGACAGTGCTGCGCGCTTTGACGGGATTTGGGGAGGCTCTCCAAGTCGGCGCTGTCTTCGCATGTATTGGAGGGTACTTCGGTGCGAATCGCGGCGCTGCCATGGGGGCAATGCAGACCTTCTTTGGGCTTGGCGCGTTTTTGGGGCCGGTACTCGGAACTCGGCTAGAGGCCTGGGCAAATGGGTGGGAAATCTCGTTCTACGTCTTCGGCGTGGCCGGTATTGTCATGGCGCTCATTGCCGCCGCGACGCTGCCGCGTGATTTCACGGAGGCCGGTGAGGTAGCCCGCGTCGCGCGCACTGCAAGCGCTGATGAGCCGTCCATCTGGAGCCGCAATGTCGTACTTGGCTCGATTTCGTTCGGCCTGGTTGGCCTGGCATTCTTCTCCTACACCGCGCTCTACGCGAGCTATCTGCACGGCGCCCTCAAGTTCTCGTCGGTGGACGCCGGATCTGCTCTCGGCATGTATGGGATTGGGGCGATGTGCGGTGTTATCGGCGGCTGGATCGGAGACCGGACGGGCCATCGCAGCATTGTCGTGGCGCTGCTGATTCTAGGTTCGGCCGGGTATCTGCTGTTCCACGGGTTCACGTCATTCTGGTTGCACCTGGCGATGTCATTCGTATTCGGCCTGATGGTCAGCGGCTTCCTGTTTGCAAGGTTCATGTCGGTGGTGCAGCGTAGCTGTGCACCGAGCAAGATTGGTCAATGTGGAGCAGTGGCTCTGGCCGCGTTCTACCTGCCTGGACCGTTTGCCGGATATCTGTTTGGGGAGCTCGTAGGGAAAGTGGGCTGGTCGTCCGCGTCCTTGTTCATGATTGTGGTGCCGCCGATTGTGGGCGCCGTGCTGATGAGCTTCGTCAATTATTCCAAGGTTCGTCAATACTAAGAGGAGACATGTTATGCAATACGCAAACGATTCTGGGCGCCAGTGCCGAGCCATCATTATCGGTGGCTCGATGGCAGGCCTGTTTGCGGCCACGTTGCTGCGCAAGGCAGGCTGGCGTACCGACATATATGAGCGCACTGAGGTGGAGCTGTTTGGCCGCGGCGCAGGTATCGTCACGCATGATGATCTGATTAAGACACTGGCAAACAGTGGCGCAGACCTGAACGACTTGGGTGTGCACATCAGCGAGCGCATCGCGATCGACCAGGAAGGAAACGTAGTCGAGCGTCTTCACTACGACCAGATTGTGACGTCGTGGGATCGACTGCATCAGATCATGCGTGCCACGATCCCGGCGGATTCGCACCATCTCGGCTACAACCTCAAGACAATTGAGCAGACCCCGGATTCGGTTACCGCCGTGTTTGAGAACGGTGTCCGCGAAACCGCCGACCTGCTGGTGGGCGCCGATGGATTCCGTTCAACCGTGCGCGGGATCGTCGCCCCCGAAATTCAGCCGATCTACGCTGGCTATGTCGTTTGGCGTGGGCTGGCCGAAGAAGGCGATATTCCACCCGAGGCCCACGCGGCACTGTTCGACAAGTTCGCGTTTTTCTTGCCTCCGAACAACAAGAACATCGGATATCCGATCGCGGGTCCGAACAACGACCTTCGCCCCGGCCATCGGCGATTCAACTGGGTGTGGTACCGACCAGTTGATGCGTCTCAGCTCGATGACATGCTGACGGACAGTGACGGTCACCGTTACGACCTGTCGATCCCTCCGCCGAAGGTGCGTGCGGACGTTATTGAGGCCCTGAAGGAAGATGCACGGCGCATGCTGCCGCCTGCGATGCGCGACATCCTGATGTGCGTGGAGAAGCCGTTCTTCACGCCCATCTACGATCACCTGTCGCCGAGTCTCGTGTACGGGCGTGTCGCGCTCATTGGCGATGCCGCCGCAGTATGCCGGCCGCACATCGGCATGGGCATCGCCAAGGCCGGCTCCGACGCCGAGGTGCTCGCGCAGGAGCTCGCCGGTGGGGTTGATATCGACGAGGGCCTCGCGCGATTTGATCAGGTACGGCAGCCAATCGCTTCGCGCTCGGTGCAACGAGGCCGGGATCTGGGCGAATACATGCTCGAGCATGTCGACCCGTCGGAAGGGCAAAACTATCCGCATTGGCGCGAGTTCCACAGCGTGTCTGGAATTCTGAAGCACACGGCATCGTCGAAGTTCCTTCGCCAACCCGAATCGCAGGGAGATGAAAAGTGAAGCGTTCCGATTTGCCCGTGCCGGATTTGGCGCGGAACATGCGGCTGATGGGCCATTCAGACCAGGGCGGTCGGCCGGACGCAGTGCAGATCATGGTCCACCGTGGCTATGCCTATGTGGGGCATATGTTCTCCAATGGTTTTAGCGTGATCGATGTGCGCGACCCGAGTCAGCCGCACGCTGTGAATTACGTTGCTGCGCCACCGAATACTTGGAACATCCACTTGCAGACGCATGACGACCTGTTACTTGTCATCAACGCCAAGAACATGTTCGCCGCGCAGGAGTTCCAGGATGAAAAGGCCTACTACAGCGGCGCGCTCGGCCAAAAGGTTGGGACAGCTGACCGCAAACGTGCAGAGCGCGATTGGCGGGCCGGTTTGGCTGTCTACGACATTTCGCGTGGTGGCGAGCCTCGCGAAATCGGGTTCATGCCGGTGGATGGAGGTGGCATTCACCGTGTCTGGTACACCGGCGGCCGCTGGGCCTACGCGTCCGCGCTGATCGATGGCTTCACCGATTACATCTTCATCACCATCGACATGTCGGATCCGACCCGCCCGCGCGAGGCCGGACGTTTCTGGCTTCCTGGGATGAACCTGGCAGCCGGGGAGTCGCCTGACTGGGATCCGGCGCGCAGGCACGGACTGCATCATCCCATTGTCCATGGTGATACTGCCTACTTGGCGTGGCGCGATGCGGGGATGGTGATTCTGGACGTCAAGGATCGGGCCAAGCCGCAACTGATCTCGCACAGGAACTGGTCGCCCCCGTTTGGTGGAGGCACTCATAACTGTCTGCCGCTTCCTGACCGCGACCTGCTTGTCGTACTGGACGAGGCTGTGCTTGATCATCAAGAAGATGGTGAAAAGCTGGTCTGGATGTTCGATATCCGTGAACCGGCGAACCCGGTGAGCATCTCGGCATTTAAGTCGCCGACCGACATCGACTACAAGGCCAAGCCAGGACATTTTGGCCCCCACAACCTGCATGAGAACCGTCCAGGCAGCTTCGTTAGCTCCGAGTTGATCTTCACCACATATCAGAACGCAGGTGTTCGCGTGTTTGATATCCGTGACAAGTATGCGCCGCGTGAAGTAGGCGCGCTGGTGCCCCCGGCGCCGGCGACGCTGGTCGATTCGCGTCCGAATAGGCCGCAGGTCATTCAGTCCGCGGATGTTTTTGTGGACAGCAGTGGAATGATCTACAGCACGGACTACAACGGGGGTCTCTACGTCATGGAGTTCCTCGGCTAACGATATGTGCGGTCCGGCCATTGGCCCGGACCGCACCGTGCTATCCGTTTCAACAACCCTGGCCTGACGGTTCGGTTCGCGCGCTACCGAATGCGCTGCTTTGTGATCCACGCAAGCGGGGGAGCGTTCGTTCGCGCGAAATCTATAGTCGATGGCCAAGGCACTTTAGCCACGAGCAGTAAGGAGGAGACATATGAAAATTCGACAGCATAAGCTTGCTTTCAGCAATCGGGTCGGCCAGTTCTGCGGGGTATTTTCGCGCAGAGCTTGGCCGGTGGCAGCTGTATTAGTCGTTCCGTCGGTATGCCAGGCGCAGGCGCAGGGCGTGCAGATCTACGGCCTGGTCGACTCGTACTTGGGGAGCACCAAGCTAAGCGGCGCGAGCCACCCCACCGTTGGCGTGGAGGGCGGTGGTATGCAGACTTCATTCTGGGGACTGGCCGGTACGGAAGACCTCGGGGCGGGTCTGAGAGCGAACTTCCGCCTTGAAGGCTACCTGCAGCCTGATACAGGTATTGGCGGCCGAAATCCGACAGACGGCCTGTTCGCGCGTAACGCCTATGCGGGCCTCGAGCACCAGCGATTTGGTGAGGTCCGCCTCGGACGGCTGGGGAATCCGTTGTTCCTTGTAAGCGGCTTGTATGATGCGTTTGCTTTCTCCACGAAACTTTCGCCCTTCAACAACATGCTGTGGACGCCGGCTGAGGGACGGTACGTGGCTGGCGATACTGTCTGGAGCAACGCAGTCGGCTACTACTCTCCAGCCTTCGGAGGTTTCAGCTTCCGCGGTCTCTATAGTCTTGGCGAGCAATCGGGAACCAACGCCTCGAACAATGCAGGTGGTACGTTGCTCTATGACCGCGGACCGTTCTCTGCCGCGTTCGGGATCCAGCGCACACGGGTGGGCCCGGGTCTACCCACTGGCAGCTGGGCTCAGACGGCGATGCTTGGTGGCGTGTCCTATGACTTCTCGGTCGTCAAGTTGATGGCGACGTATGCCCATACGAGCACGAGTGGCGCCTCCACCCTGACCGACACGACGCAGATCGGCGCGACGGTTCCCGTTGGAAACGGAAAGTTTCTGTTGTCGCTGGCGAGTTCACGCGTGCGAAGCGACGTCATGACGGATTACCGGCGCCATGCAGTGTCGGGCGGTTACGACTATGCGTTCTCCAAGCGCACCGACGTCTACGGCGCAGTCATGTTCGACAAAATCACTGGCACTGGGAGCGGTACTACGTTCGCAGCCGGCATCCGCCATAAGTTCTAGGCATGGCTTTGTCGATGCGTAGCTTGGCAGGCACTGCGCGTGTCTGCTGGTTCTTGTGGCCCGGGGTCGTGTTGGTGGGGGCGGCGGCCGTGCTGTATGCGTGGGCGATGGTGTCCGCGCATGCAGCGATGATGACATTGGTTGGCGCCTTCCCTTCGGCATTACTGGTCATCATGCCGGCATCAGGTGCTGCGTGCGTCTGGATCACGAGACGATGGTTTGTCGGCGCAGAAGGTAGCGGTGTGCCTCAGACGATCGCTGCGCTTGACGGTGACTTGGCGACGCAGCGCTGGCTACTCAGCTGGCGCTTGCTGCTGGGAAAAGTTGGACTCTCGGTCTTGGCAACTGCCGCCGGGTTTCCGATTGGCCGGCAAGGGCCCACGATCTACTTGGGCGCTGTGATCATGCATGAGATCCGTGCACGCGTTCCCCTGCTGCAAAGGCGGTCGGCCTCGGAGGTTTCGGACCGGCAATGGATCGCTTTGGGAGGAGCGGCTGGACTTGCGGCCGCGTTCCATACGCCTCTGGCCGGGGTCACGTTCGCGTTGGAGCAACTGCTGGTCGGTGAGGAAATCCGCGGCCGTACTGTTGCGCTACTCCTGATGGCAACGTTTGCGGCCGTTGCTGTCCCTCTTCTTGCCGCCTCCGGAATTGTGGCGCCACAGATCCCGCCTGGCATCCGAGGCGGGCAGCTGGTCATGGCTGTGCTGTTGACTGGTGCGGCTACTGGGCTGGCCGGAGCCGGCTTCGCATGGATGCTAGTGCATAGCACGCGTTGGCTGCCGGTTTGGCTGGTGGCCCTTCGAGCTGGACGCCCTGTGATCTTTGGTGCTGCGTGTGGGCTGTTTATTGCCCTGCTTGCGATGAGCTCGCGGGGCAGGATTCTGGAGAGTGCCGAGCACGTTGTGCACAGGATCTTGGAAGGTGGAGAATTCTTCCCGGGCGATGTATGCGCAAGATGGCTCGCCCTTCTCGCTACGGCTATTGCCGGCATCCCCGGTGGTGTCTTCGTACCGTCCGTCTCGATTGGGGCAGGTATAGGAGAAGTACTGCATCAGATCATGAACTCTGTCGACGTCCAGGTTTTTGTGACCTTGTCCATTGCGGGCTACCTTGCAGCCTTGACGCGGGGCCCGTTCACGGCGTGCGTAGTTGCAATAGAGCTGTCTGGCTCATTGCGGGCTTTGTTCCCCATACTTGCTACTTGTCTCCTCGCCGCTTGGATATCCGCGAGCTTTGCCCCGCCGCTGTACCGTGCGCTTTCGATTTCCTACAAGGGTGAGAGTGCGCCAAAGAGGGGCGGCCACGCTTAGCCAGTGGCCCAGGGCGATTCTCTAGCGTCATGTGGTGTATGCTGCAGGAAAGACTTCTGCACCCTCCACTGGAAGGCTGCCCCGTGCCCCTGGCTTTGTCTGGTTTTCCATTGCTCTCCATGACAAGTAATGATTTGCGTCTGAATCCCAATGTTCAGGCGTTGCGCGAACGCGCCGAGGTGATCTTGTTTCTTAGAACGCAAATGGCTCGCTTTGGAATTCGTGTCGAGGACCTCCAGGCCGCAGGCTGTTTTCTGGCATCGCGGGAACCGTTGGCTGTGGCGCGAAGCACGGCGTGATTCGGAGATTCCCTTGGTCATACTTGGGACGGTGAAGGCGAGGTGCGTGCATGGCTGCAACGCGCGGTGAATGCAGGCCAGACGATTGAACATTTTCGCATTGAAACCGCAATTTGACGGGCGACCGGCGGCCTAACGGCAGAGATTAACTGGGAGACTCGCGGAAGTGCTGTCGAGCCTGGTTTGTCCCACGTCGATGCCGTCGCAGCCTGATCGCGTAGGTGCAGCATGTCAAGCACCGACTTTCTGAGGCTGGAATCGTGTGGAACACAGTTTTCCCCGCGGAACAATCGCCCGGGAATTGCTATAGCGATCCCCCCCGGATGTACTACGGGCGCGCGCCCATGGCCGTGGAGCAATTGGTGGCATTCCCTCAACCGTCCGTGAAAGGGTAAGCATGAATCGACAGAAATTCGAGGCTGTAGCGGCCATGCTCACTGGCTTGGAATATGCCCTTGCTGTGGTGATCGACAAGTTAAGCGGTGAGGATCCGATTAAACGTCAGGAAATGGTCGACCATCTGCGGGTGGTTGCTAACCTGTTTCAGGCCTACACGACCTGCGCCGGCGCCTGATTGTTGCGATGGTGATCAATCAGCTTGCGAACATCGTGGAAGATTTGAGAGGCCAGCACCATGGTGTTCATGACGAGATTGACGGACTGCTCCACTGAGTGCTGTCCGCGCCATGCCGCCCTGGTAGTCACCGGGGAATGAAGTCAGATCTGGGGTTTTTTGCCCGGCGTGGGCGTTGCGGACTACGAGCGTCCGGAGACCCCCTTATCGTCCAGCGCTTAGCTGGATAACAACATGGATAACCAACAACTCCATGCCCGACTGTGCGCTCTTGAATTTCTGGTCCTCGAACTCGTGGGTATGCACGCCAATGACACTGAGTTTGTCAACGGGCTAAAACAACGGGCAGAGGCCTTCATTGCGGAGCCAGAGAACCAACCAATCGATCCGGCATATCTTGGACACTTTTTGGATCGGCTCGACCTTTTCGTCTCGCATCTGTGGCGATTGACCGTCTGGTGTTAGCAAAGTCGAGCCGCTCCGGTCGTTTCGGAGCGATTGGGCGGCCGGAGCGGCTTCGTTCCCGAGCGCTCCGGAAATAGCACGGTTTAGGGGTCCAAGCTTCGTTCGGCTTCCGTGGCATGTACGTGCGGTTCGCGCGCGGTCATCAACCAATCACGGAAAGCAAGGACGTGGGGAAGATTTGCGAGATGTGGCGGTACAAAAAGGTGGTAGAACAGTCCCGAACGCAGCGGGCTGTCAAGCGCAAGTTGCAGGGATCCTTCGCGTAACTCGTCCTCGACCAGGAAGCTCGGTACCAATCCAACTCCCATGCCGGCAACCACGGCTTGAATGAGATGAGAGGTCAGTTCGAACTGCGGCCCAAGCCGCATGACCGCGTCGGGTAGACCGTGGGCTTGGAACCATTGTCGCCAAACGAACGGCCGCGCGGTGACTTGCAGTAGCAGATGGCGTGAGAGATCGATAGGCGCGCTAATTGGCTGACTCGCCGCAAGTGCAGGGCTAATTACGGGGAGGAGCCATTCCTCGATCAACGGATAGGACTGAAGTCCAGGCCAATGGCCGTCCCCGACTCCTATGGCCACGTCCATGCCTGCGCGCTCCAGGTCGAACTGTCCGATGCGAGCATGCATGTGAATGAAGATATCGGGGTGCTTCTGGTAAAAATCCTTAAGCCGCGGCATCAGCCATTTGCTGGCGAACGTTGGAAGGGTGGCCAAATGGAGAATGCCACCACCTGAGCGGCATGCCATGACCTGCAGCGACGCATTTCGGACGCGCTGAAGCGCGCCGCTCACTTCCCTGGCGTACGACGCACCAGCTTCCGTCAGCTCAATCTGCCTCTGATCCCGACGAAAGAGAGTGACCTCAAGAAGCTCTTCTAGCGCCCTGACTTGGCGGCTGACAGCACTTTGCGTAAGGGAGAGTTCTTCACCGGCACGAGTGAAGCTCAAGTGGCGAGCCGTGGCTTCAAATGCCACCAGTAATGACATGGAGGGAGTCAGTCGGCGGGGGTTCATTCGCGGAACTCATGCAAGAGCGGAGATATTTACGTTTGCTGTGACAGTAGTTCAAGACGAAACTTGATGCAAGCGTGGTAAGGGCATTCGGTGCGTGAATGATCCGCGCCGACCGACAAGAGGCGATAACTACATGAAGGATGGAGATGCTGCGCTGCAACAATCCAGCGCAACGCGAGGCGCATTCCCTCTCATAGGAAATCGAGCTCAAGCGCGGCGCCTCTCGGCCCTCGAGTGAGTAAGAAGGCTTTGGAACTCCGCCGTTGATTGGTATCTGCCGCTACCGGAGACGGAGTACCACGCAACGCCGTGGCGGAAGCTCGTCTTTCTGAAATCGGCAAAGCGGCGGGTTGCGTGGCACTGAGTCATCGCACCACCTCTGCATGACAGCATTGGCAGTGCCCATCTAACCGACCTGAGGGTCTGTGCGAACCTCCGCTCATCCCCCGTAACTATCCTAGCTGGCATGGGTTGCCGGCGCGCACTTTATTGGAGTTTGATCATGACGTTGAACGCAGCAATTGTGGGGCTTGGCTGGTGGGGAAAACACATACTGAAGCAGATGGCCGAGTCGAAAGACCTGAGGTTTTCGGTCGCGGTAGGCAGCCGGGAGGCACACCGAGCCGTGGCCGACGAGCATGGTGTTGCCTTTACGACTAACTACGAGGCTGCGCTAAGGGATCAGGAAATTCAAGTTGTCGTCCTGACAACGCCTCATAGCCTGCACGCCGAGCAGGTACTGCAAGCGGCGGCTCACGGAAAACATGTTTTCTGTGAAAAGCCCTTGGCTCTGACCGTGGCTGATGCGACACGTTGCGTCGTAGCTTGCAGGCGGGCTGGTGTCGGGCTGGGAATCGGCCATGAACGTCGCTTCGAACACGCCATTTCGAAGCTCATGGCGCTCGCCAAGTCTGGCGAATTGGGCAAAGTCGTCCACGCCGAGGGAAACTTTAGCCACGACAAGCTGGTTGGAGTGAGCACTGACAGCTGGCGCTTCGCGGACAAACAAATTGCGCCTGTAGCAATGACCGGCACGGGCGTCCATCTGACCGATCTGTTTCTGGATCTGTTTGGCGAAGCTTCTGAAGCTTATGCGACGTCGCCCCGGGTTGATGGTGCTGATAGCAATACGATCTCACTCCAGCTGCGGTTCGCATCGGGGGCGACAGCGTACATGAACTCGGTCCTGGAGACTCCCCTGTACATGCGCTTTGCCGTGTTTGGATCTGCTGGGTGGGCGGAGGTGCGAAACTTGGCTCACCCGGATGCACGGGGCACAAGCACGTTGGAGGTCAAGATGGCCAACGGCGAACAACGCATGATCACGTTCGATTGGAATGACTCGGTGCGAGACAATCTGGAGGCATTCTCCAGATCCCTTACCGCGGGGGCGCCCTATCCGATTCTGATGGAACAGATGGTAGAGAACGTTGCGGTCTTATCTGCAACCGCGGAGTCGCTGGAGTCTGGGCGGCCGGTGAGCCTGTAGGTTTGCTGTATCGTCGATCGTCGACGACGCTGACAGGATCGGATTGTTCAGAGAGGGGAAGGGATAGTTCCCTTCCCCTTTTGCTCTTGGTGCAGGCTATTGAACTTGGATTGAACGGACGTGGAGCAGTGGCTCTGGCTCAGTTCTTGTTCCCACCGTTGGCAGGTGGACATTGCATCGCGAGCCAGTTCTCCACGCGTTCCACTTCACGTTGCACGTAGTCGCGGTCGCCTAGCGCATTGGACAGCGTGGCGATCCCTTGGCTTAGCATCAAGATATACAACGCCAGCTCCTCGGCGTCCGTTGAGCGGCCGAGATCTTCAAATCGTTCACGAAGCCAGTCGCGAAGCATCTCAAAATGCTCGCCGCTTGTTTGCGCAGCGGATGTCCCAGTTTGGCGAGCGCGCTGGTCGGTGTACCTAGCGGGCGCCCAAAACTTTCAATGTCCTCACGGTTGGCAATCACACCTCTCACATGCCGGTGAATCTGCTCCAGTGGTGTGTCCGATTCACGGACCCAGCCGGCTATTGAGACTTGCATAAATGATGACATCACCACAACTCGGCCTGCTTCCAGCACGCAGCAATGATGTTGGCGCGTTGCTGTGCGCTGCGCAGCCGATTGCGGGCGGTTGTTTTGAGT
>NZ_BAAILO010000223.1:0-619 GCF_054589115.1 Cupriavidus sp. 8B
GTGCAGGTACTTGTCTTCGAGCCACTTGTCACTTTTGAGCAGGGTATAGAGCCGCTTTCGCTCTGCCTCGTCGGAGGTCCGCTTCGCGATGGCTTGCCGCACCTTCGCGCAGGCAGCCGCCTTGTACGTCAGGATGTCGTTGACGGCATCCTTCGTGGTCTCGGCGCGGATCGTGCCGTCCACCGCGAGCGATGCATACCAGCCGCCAGCAGTCACTTCCTTGCGGATGTCGGCCGCACTCTTGCCGACGTTCCCCAGCGCGCCGTAGCGACGCCAGAGGTCCGCTCGGACGAACGCCGTCGCCCTGCACACCGCGCGAAGCGCAGGCACGCACGACGACGTCCCATAGAGCGTGCGGGTGACGGTTGTCATTCCAGAATTTCCTTCGGTACCTTGCTACCCGGATAGTCTTCCTTGATCTGCTCTTTGTACTTGCGCATGCCGTCCAGGCGGCATGAGAACGTATCGACGATGGCAAGCAGGTCCTCAACCATTTCCTGCTCTGGCGACAGCGATTCCTGATTAAACATAGCGACATAAATATTGCAGCATGTATGATTGCATGGTTACTCTTTTGGGGATGCAGCCATGCGTAAGCTCGAGATTGCAGACGCGCAGA
>NZ_BAAILO010000224.1:0-2068 GCF_054589115.1 Cupriavidus sp. 8B
CGCGCACGTCGCGCATGGCCAGCAGGGCAATCTGGATCGGCCGCATGCCGAACTGATAGGCGCACAGCAGCATCACCGCATCGCACAGCGCGGCGTCATCCGGATGTGCACCATTGCGCAACGCGAGGGCCGTCTCGTCCAAGAAGCCAACGATCGCCGCTTCCTCCTCAATGGACAGGAAGACGTCGCCCGCGCGCACGCCGGCATATTTATCCTGAGCAGGGAAGGGCAGTGCGACACTGAGGAACTCGCGATACAGCGGCGACCAGCCGCACAGCCGATAGTGGCAAAGCAGCCGGAGCAGCACCTTGGCGAACCCATACGCTTTCATGGCTTTCCCCAATGCCCGCAATGCCGCCCAACTTGCCACACACCCCTCGGGACCAGCCATCAGCAGGGCGATGACTTCGGCGTAGCTGAAGTGCTTGGCCGCCTGCAGGTATCGTGTTGCCGTCGATACATGCAGGTCTTCCCCAAGCAAATACAGAAACAGGTGCTTGAGCAGCGTCGCGAAGCTGTTGCCGTACGCGGAGAAGTCGAGGTGCTCGGTGTGACCGTTGATATGGACGACGAAGACTGTCGCATTAGCTGGACCCTGGATCACCCGTGTGGCGTCATCGAAGTCATCGTAGTAGCGCAGCAGCGGTGGCAGGGCGGGCAGTTGCCGCACGATCTCGTCCAGCAACGCATCGGCATCGCTTGCCGCCCAATGGTTGAGGTCAACGGGCGGCGCCGGCATCGCGGGCTCCTGGCGGCAAGGCGCGCAATACCGCCACCCGGTCGTCGAAGACATTGTTCCAGACGGCCGCCAGGCGGTCTTCGAACACGGCGCGCGCATAGTAGGCGGGCATATCCGACGTGCGGGACCAGCCGAAGAAGGTGCGCAATTTCTGTAGGGCTTCGTCCATCGCGTCGCCTTGGGTGAGCAGTTGATTGAGCCTCACGACGGCGCAGGTATGCCTAAAGTCATGCGGCGTCACGCTCGTCTTGCCGGTCCGGTCCTCCAGTTCCGCCAGCACGTGGGGCGGCAAGGCGGCGGAGGCTTGCGCAAAGAGTTTGGTGAGCGATTCCGTTGAGAGTGGCGTATTGGTCTGAGCGTTAAGCAGGTACGGATGATTGGGTCGTCCGCGGTAGTTGTCGACGTAGCTCTGCACCAGGTTCGCCGTCAGTTCGCTGACCGGAATCTGGCGGATCGAGGCGGCGGTCTTGATGCCTGGCCGCGAGTGCCGCGGATCCTCGTCGCCGCGGCGGCGTTCGCCCACATTGAGCCAGTAGCGTGTCCGTTGCTGCCTGGCGTCAAAGCCCGACTTCACGGCATCCGCGGTGAGCAGCAGTAGCTCCCCACGGCGCAGGCCTTGATGCAGCATCAGCACGAAGGCGGTGAAGACGCGCCAGCGGGTACGCAGCCCTTTGAACGGGTTGGTGTCGGAACTGGGGTCCAATAACTCATACAGGGCTTCCACGACCGCGGCCGGCAGCGAGCGCAGGATCTTGACGCGGTGCTGGCGTTGAATCTGGAGTTGGCTGTAGAGCAGATGGAGTCGTTGCCAGCGGGCGTCGAGTTGCGACAGCCGATCGCCGTGCGGCATGCCTTGGCCCAGCCAAGTCGACACCGCCACCACGAATTCGAGCCCGGTACGCCAGCGTTCCTGATCCGACGCCGTCAGCCGGGGCTGATTGCGGATCGAGATGAACCAGCCTTCCAGGAGATTGCCAAGCCGGACCTCATCCAAGTCCGCCAGCGCATCATCCAATGCGCCGGCGCCCAGCAGCTCCTCGGCATAGAGGTAGAGCCGTTCTACGTGGTGCAGTTTTCGGAGTCGCGTCAGCTCGGCCAGATCGGACAAACTCAGCAGTGCCCACACGTTGGCCCAGTAGCGTGGCAAGCCATGCCGGTCCACCAGCGTCACGCCGTGCAGGCGCTGCGGCACCTCTGGCTGGCTGAGCTGAATGACCATGGCTGCCAACGTCCCAAGACCCCAGGAATCTATACCATAGACCATCCTCAGCGTTGCGCCAGACCCCAGTTGGGAAGGCTCTACAACGCAACAGCCGTAAACATACCGCT
>NZ_BAAILO010000225.1:0-10907 GCF_054589115.1 Cupriavidus sp. 8B
TAAGGCGATGCGAGTTTGGGTCCCGGCCGCTCTTTTCGTCGAATCCCGAGGGGGTGTCGCCCCATCCGGCGCGCCTTTTTTGCCTACTTTTTTGGCAAGACAAAAAAGTAGGTCGCCACCCCGCAGGGGTGGTGAAACTGCTTTTGACTTTAAGCAGTTGCAGTTGCAGTTGCAGTCATCACCCAACACCCTCAACTTCAACCTCAAACCCGATTCCACCACCGCAACCGCGGCACACCCCCACCCAGCGTAAACCGACAACTCGCCCCATAGCCAAGATCCCACCCCAGCGTAGTAGCCAGCGGCACCCCAAGCCAATGTGCAGCCAGCATGCGCATTGGCCCCGCATGAGCAACAACCCACAGCCGGTCCGGCGCATCCGCCGGCAAGGCATCCGCCCAAGCCGCCACGCGCGCCATGGCTTCCGCTACAGTCTCGCCCCCATGGGGCCGCGCATGCAACAGATCGGCAGCCCACGCATCCAGCTCGGCGCGCGGCACAGCGTCCCAGGCGTGGCCTTCCCACCGGCCAAAATCGAGCTCGCGCAACTGCGCATCGGCTTGCGGCACCACCCCCAAATCCCGCGCCAGTAAATCAGCCGTAGCGCGAGCCCGCGCCATCGTGCTGCAAACAATGCGTTGCGGCGCGAGGCCATCGAGTGCCAGCAACATGCGAGCAGGCTCGGGCAATACGGGTTGAGCCAACGGCAGGTCAAGCGCGCCGTAGCAGATCCCCTGCGCAACCTCAGGCGCCGCGTGGCGGATCAGGACCAGGTCCATGCCGCCGCCACAAGATAGATCAACAACTCGGCCAGTTGCTGCGCCATGCCGAGGCAGTCGCCCGTGTAACCGCCAATGCGGCGAACAAAGTAGCGCCCCAGCAAAAAGCGCAGCACCACCAACGCAACGATCACCACAGCAGCAAACAGCGGCGACACCAGCAACAGGGGCAACGCACCGCAAAGCAGCGTGAAACCCAGCCCGATGCCGGACAGCCGCTGCGCCACCGGCTTGGCCTTGCCCTCGGCGCGTACATAGTCCAGCGTGGCAAGATAGCTCACCGCCATGGCGCGGCTGGCCGCATGCGCAGCCACCAGCACCAGCAGCAACTCCACGATGCCGCTACGCGCGGCAATCGCCACCAGCAGTTGCCACTTCAGCAGCAGCGCCACCACCAGCGCGATGGCACCGAAGGCGCCGATGCGCGAGTCGTGCATGATGCGCAGCACGTCCTCGCGCCGGTAGCCGCCGCCGAAAGCATCCACGCAGTCGGCCAGGCCGTCTTCGTGGAAAGCGCCGGTAGCCAGCAGCGTCACGGCCATGCCCAGCAGCAAGGCCACGCCAGGCGGCCACCATTGCAGCGCGCCCCAGCTAGCCAGCGCGCCCAGCACGCCGACCAGCAAGCCCACCAGCGGGAAATAGCGCGCCGCCGCATTCAGGTAGTGCGGCGCAAAGCCGACCCAGCGCGGCACCGGCACCCGCGTGAAGTAGCCGACTGCGGTCAGGAAGTAGCGAAGTTCGTCGAGCATGGGCCGGGTGGGTTGGGCGAAGTAGCAGGAGCGCTGGCGCAGTCTACGCCGACGCGGTGCTAACGCCGGCGGCGCCGAAGGTGGCCATCTCGCGCAGGAAGGCCGCGGCCGATGCCACCAGCGGATAGGCCAGCGCGGCGCCGGTGCCTTCGCCCAGGCGCAGGTCCAGCGCCAGCAGCGGCTGCGCGCCGAAGTGTTCCAGCAAGCGCCGGTGGCCGTGCTCGTGCGAGCAATGCGAGAACACGCAGTACGCGAGCACCTCGGGCGCGAGACGCTGCGCCACCAGCAGCGCGGCCGACGCGATAAAGCCATCGACCAGGATCACCATGCGGCTGGCGGCCGCGGCCAGGAACGCGCCGGTCATCATGGCGATCTCGAAGCCGCCGAAGGCCGCCAGTACGTCGAGCGGTTCCACGGCGTCGGCGTGCAGCGCCAGCGCCTGCGCCAGCACCGCGCGCTTGCGCGCCAGGCCCGCGTCGTCCAGGCCGGTGCCGCGGCCGATGCAATCCTCAATCGGTGTATCGGTAAGCCGGCTCACCAGGCAGGCAGCCGACGAGGTATTGGCAATGCCCATCTCGCCGAAGCCGATCACGTTGCTGCCCAGCTGGGCGTGGCGCAGCACGCGCGCCATGCCGGCGGTGAGCGCCGCCTGCACCTGCTCCGCGCTCATGGCGCGCTCAAAGGCGAAATTGCGCGTGCCCGCAGCGATGCGGCAGTTGACCAGCCCGGGCGCGGACGGCAGCGGCGCGCGCACGCCCGCGTCCACCACCTCCAGCGCCAGCCCGTGCAGGCGCGAGAACACATTGATGGCGGCGCCGCCGGCCAGGAAGTTGAGCACCATCTGCGCCGTGACCTCGGCCGGATAGGCGCTCACGCCGGCATCGGCCACGCCATGGTCGCCAGCGAACACGATCACCGCGGGACGCTTGAGCTCAGGCGTGCCGCTGCCGGTGATCAGGCCGATCTGCAAGGCCAGGTCCTCGAGCCGGCCGAGCGCGCCGAGCGGCTTGGTCTTGGCATCGATGGCGGCTTGCAGGGTTGGTCGCAAGGAGACGTCTAGCGGGGCAATGGCGGGTAACAGCATGGTGTTTCTTGGTGATTCTTGATGAAGATTCGCTGGAACAAGAATAGACGTTTTACATCTCGACGCCACGTTGGGCCTTGATGCCTTGCTGGAAGGCATGTTTGACCGGCGTCATGTCCGTCACGGTATCCGCCGCCTCGATCAGCGCGGGCGGTGCGCCGCGGCCGGTGATGACCACGTGCTGCATCGGCGGGCGGGCGCGCAGGTCGGCGATGACGGTGTCCACATCGAGGTAGTGCAGCTTGAGCGCGATATTGAGCTCGTCCAGCAGGACCAGTCCCATCGACGGGTCGCGCAGCAGCGAGCGCGCCACCTCCCACGCGGCCTGGGCCTTGGCCACGTCGCGCGCGCGGTCCTGGGTTTCCCAGGTGTAGCCCTCGCCCATCACGTGGAAGGCGCATTGCTCCGGAAAGCGCCGCAGGAACAGTTCCTCGCCGCTGGGAATCGCGCCCTTGATGAATTGCACCACGCCGGCCTGCATGCCATGGCCCAGCGCACGCACCACCATGCCAAAGCCGGAGCTGGACTTGCCCTTGCCGTTGCCGGTGGTGATGACGATCACGCCGCGCTCGTCCTGCGCAGCGGCAATCTTGGCATCCACGACATCCTTCTTGCGCACCATGCGCGCCTTGTGGCGGTCGTCGCGGGCGGCGTCTTCCGACGTGGAAGTCTCAAAGGCTTTGGGTTCAGTCATGTTGGGTTCCGTCTTGTTCGGGGGAATGCGCCCCATCGGCAATCAGCGCGGTATGGCGGCCGTCGCTGACGCTGACAATGGGCGTGCGCAGCGCGTGCGAGCAATGCGCGGGGGTCAGGACCTGCGCCGCCAGGCCGTGCAGGCAGAGGCCATCCTCGGCCAGCAGCAAAGCATGGGTCGCGTAGCGCCGCGCCAGGTTAAGGTCGTGCAGGATCACCACGATGGCATGGCGGCCGGCGCGTGCCAGCCGGGCCAGGGTTTCCAGCACCATGATCTGGTGGCGCAGGTCGAGATGGGCGGCGGGTTCGTCCAGCATCAACAGCGGCGCCTGTTGCGCGAGCGTGGCGGCCAGCGAAACGCGCTGGCGCTCGCCGCCGGACAGGGTCAGCACATCGCGCCCGGCCAGCGCATCGAGATCCATCTCGCGCATCACCGCGGCGACCACCGCGTCGTCCTCGCGGCCGGCCCAGCCCCAGCCGGACAGATGCGGGTGACGGCCTACCGCCACGGCGTCGCGCACTGACATCGAGAAGGTGTCGTGCACCGCCTGCGGCAGGTAGGCGCGGCGCAATGCCAGGGCAGCGGGCGGCGTCTCCAGCGGCGCGCGGCCATCCAGCAGCACCACGCCGCCGTCCGGCTTGCGCAGGCCGGCCAGCACCGACATCAGCGTGGATTTGCCGACGCCGTTCGGGCCCACGATGCACCACAGCTCGCCCGCCTGCATGGACAGGCTCAGCCCATCGAGCAGCGAGCGCGCGCCGGCGCGCAGCTGCAAGGACTGCAGCACCAGCGGCGGACAGGGGGTAACGGGTTCGTTCCAGGTCGGCATAGGGATCAGCGCGGCCTGCGCAGCAGCAAGAAGAGGAAGGTCGGCACACCCAGCAGCGCCGTGATCACGCCCACCGGCAGCTGCGCGGGCGCAATCACCGTGCGCGCCACCAGGTCGGCGGCCATCAGCAGCGTGCCACCGAGCAAGGCGGAGGCAGGCAGCATCAAGCGCTGGTCGTTGCCCCAGGCAAGGCGCACCAGGTGCGGCACCACCAGCCCGACAAAGCCGATCGAGCCGGCCGAGGTAATGGCCACCGCGATGGCCAGCGAGGCCAGCACGAACACCGACATGCGCACCACGCCGACGCGCACGCCCAGCGCCTGCGCCACGGTCTCGCCCATCAGCATGGCATTGAGCGAGCGCGCCATCGGCATGGCCAGCAGCACGGCCAGCGCCAGCGCGCCCAGCGCCAGCCCGTAGCTGGCGGTGCCGCCCAGGTCGCCGGTCAGCCAGAACAACATGCCGCGCAAGCGGGCCTCGGGCGCCACGCTCAGGATCAGGGTGATCAACGCGCCCCAGCCCGCGGCCAGGATCACGCCGGTAAGAAGCAGGCGCGAGCCGGCCTCATGATGGCCGCCCTGCACCTGCGGATGCAGCAGGTCGCGCCGCGCCAGCGTGGCCACCAGCACCATCGAGAACAGCGCGCCGCCGGCCGCGCCGGCCTGCACCGTCCACAGCGGCCACATCATCAACATGGCGGTGAGCGCGCCGGTGGCCGCGCCACCCGACACGCCCAGCACATAGGGCTCGGCCAGCGGGTTGCGCAGCAGCACCTGCATCAGCGCGCCGGTCAGGGCCAGCAGGCCGCCGCAGGCGAACGCGGCCGCCGCGCGGGGCAGCCGCAGCTCGCGCACGATGGCGCCAGCGGTATCGTCGGCGCCGCCGGACAGCGCCTGCCAGACCTGCGCGCCCGACAGCGACACGCTGCCCACCGCCAGCGACAGCAGGAACACCGCCACGCCGGCGGCGGCAAGCATCAGCCAGACGGCTAGCGCGCGGCGCATGTCAGGCAGCCACCATCATTTCTGACGCCAGCCCAGCGTGACAAAGCCGGCGCGTCCTTGCGTGTTGTAGGGATAGGCGAGCTGGTAGTTCTTGTCGAACAGGTTTTCCACACGGGCGGCAACGAACCATTGCTTGTCGATGTTATAGCGGGCATTGAGGTTGACGATACCGTATCCGCCCAGCGTACGCGAGCCGCTGTCCATGCGCGTCGAGGAAATGATCCACTCGCCGCCCAGGCGGAAGTCGCCAAACTGGCGGCCCACGTCGAATGCGGCATGGCGGCGCGCGCGGCGCAGCAGCTGCGTATTGCTCTGCTCGTCCACCGGGTTCTGGAAGGTGATGCTGGCGCCCACGTCGGTGCCCATCAGCTTGGCGCGCCACGAGGCTTCGATGCCCTGCACCTTGGCCTTGTTGACATTCTGCGCCAGGAACAAGCCATTGGGCTGCAGCGCCGAGGTGATCAGGTTGTCGTAGCGGGTCTGGAACGCGGTCACGCGCAGCAGCCCGGCGGCGTCGGTGTTGTACTGCGCGCCCAGCTCGAACGACTTGGCGCGCTCGGGCTGGATGCCGGGCTGGCCAAAGCCCGGGAAGTACAGTTCGTTGAACGTCGGCGCGCGGAACGCATTGCTGGCGTTGGCGATCAGCTTCAGCGCGTTGGTCACGTTATAGCCGTAGCCGGCGAAGTAGCTGGCCTTGTTGCCGAAATCCGAGTAGTGGTCGTTGCGGACATTGAGCTGCAACTGGTGCTTGCCGAGGCGGCCGTCGTAGCCGCCGAACACCGAGGTGATATTGCGCGTGGGCGCCGTGTAGGAGCTCGAGTCAAGCTCCTGCTGCGCGTGCTCGGCGCCGAACAGCACGGTATGCGAGGGAGCCAGCGCGTACTCGTTCTGCCAGGTGTACTGGCGGTTGCGCGTGTTGAAACGGCTATTGAACACGCCGTTCAAGGTGTTCTCGCTGCGGTCCTCGCTCTGGGCCACCTTGAAATGCGTGGTCCAGTCCCGCGTAATCTTGCCGTTAACAAAGGCGGAAACCGTGTACAGCTCGCTGTTCATCCACCAGACATCGGTGGGCTTGCCGGCCGTGCTGTCGTAGGAGAGCTTGCTCTTGGAGTAGTAGGCAGTGACGCCGGCGTCCCAGTCGCTGGTGAAGCGATGCTTGACCTGGCCCGATACGCTCTTGTTCTCGTAGGGGTTGTCGTTGGGGTTGGCCTTGGGCTGCTGCTTGGTGTTGACGGCCGAGAAGCCGTCGGTCTTGATGGCCGAGCCGGTGATATTGAACGACGTATCGCCGATCTGGCCGCCGTAGCCCACCGTGCCCTGGCGCGTATTGTTGCTGCCGTACTCGATCTGCGCGTTGGCCGCGGGGGCCTGGCCCGCGCCGCTCTTCGTGAAGATCTGCACCACGCCGCCGATGGCATCCGAGCCGTACAGCGCGGAGACGTTGCCGCGCACGATTTCGATATGGTCGATCTGGTCGGGCAGGATGTTCGACAACTGGGCCGTGCCGCTGCTGGCCGACGAAACCCGCACGCCGTCGATCAGGATCAACGTCTGGTTGCCGTTGGCCCCGCGCATGAACAGGGTGGTATTGGCGCCCAGGCCGCCATTGGCGGCAAACTCCACGCCGGCTTGCGTGCGCAGGAGCGAGCGCAGGTCGATGGCCTGCGAGTTGACGATGTCCTGCTGGGTCACCACCGTGGTGTGCGGCAGTGCCTCGGTCAGCGGCTGGGCAGTGCGGTTGGCGCTGACCACCACCGGCGCGAGCTGCGCGTCGGCGGCCGGCTGTACGGCGGAAGCTTCGCTGGCCTGGGCCATCGCGGCGCCGGGCGCGCACACGGCGAGCAAAGCGATCAGGGTCGCGGGCAGTGGCCAGGAATGGATAGCGGGGGCGGTCTGGCGCGCCGGCGATGCCGGACGGCTCGACTTGTAAGACGATGAGCGCATGATGCGGATTGTGGGAGAGAGCTGCCTGGTCCGTTCCCCCGCGGACCGTCTGGCGACGAAGCGCGCCGCTGGCTTGCGCGGCAAGAAGCAGCGGGAGGGCGGCGCACTCTCGTTCAGGCCGGTATCCGGGCTGGCGACGCCAGTCCGACCGCCTTCCCGAACCTTGCGGTTCAGTGGCTGAGTGGTCGGCCTTGCGATCTTGCGATCGCGGTCGCTTACCGTTGCGGGGGCAGCACAGGTTGGCACGGCCCTGCCCTGGCGGCGACGGCTGGCTCCCTGTTTCCCGTTGAACTGCAACCCTGTAGTGAATAGGATTACGAGCACCTGGAACGTGCGCGAGTGTAGGCAGTTTCAAGCCCAGCGTCAATGGCGCGGAAAAAACGCAGGAAAGCGCCTGAAAACAGGCATAAAGCCGGCGCCACGGATGCCGTTAAGCGACGATGCATGCAACTTCGGCGCGCAGGCCCGGTCACACACGTCTGCGTTCGCCGTCCGCACGATAGCGCTTGGGCTAAAATCCCAAAACCCGAGACCCTAGATATGACAGGCTCTATGCTCACCGAACTCGAACAACTCGCCGCCAAGATCGGGCGTGTGCTGCACCATGCCGATACCCTGGCGGCGGAGAACCAGCGCCTGCGGGAGGAGATCGAACGCCTGCAGGCCGAGGCCAGCCAGCTGCGCGGCGACCGCGAAGCCATGGCCGCCGACCGCGAGCTGCTCAATATCAAGATCGAGGAAGCGCAGCTGCGCATCCAGTCGATCCTGGACAAGCTGCCCACCGCCAGCGACGCCCGCCAGCTCGATCTGCTGGGCGAAGGCGAGGCCGCCAGCCGCGCCGAACAAAAGGCACCTGGAGAAAACGCATGAGCAATAAGCAAGTCGAAGTGAACATTGCCGGCCAGTCCTACCGGTTCGCCATTGCCCCCGACAACGAGGCCGCGCTGCTGGAAGCCGTGGCACTGGTAGACGACCAGATGACCCGGCTCAAGGGCGGGGTATCCGCCAAGGGCGTGGAACGCGTTGCCGTGATGGCCGCCATCAGCATCGCCTCGGACCTGCTCTCGCTCAAGCGCAAGCAGCAGGAGGACGGTGCGATTCCCGTTGATGCCGTGCGTGCACGCATTCGCGAGCTGAACGAACGCGCGGACGAAGCCCTGCGCCAGTACGCGCATGTGGGCACCAATTCGCCCGTACCGCGCAGCTGAACGCTTAGCCTCTCGCCGGTGGTGTACCGCACGGCACAGGCGCGCAGCGCCATGGTGGCGATATCGGCTCGATGTGCCCCACATGCCGCGCGCGTCAGCAAAATGTAACGATACGCAAAGACGGGCTTGGTATGGAAAGCCTCGCGGTGTATAGTGGAGCCAAGCCGCACCAAGCCACATAGTTGCGGTACCTTAGGTCGGGTTATCGCGCCTGACCGCCGTTTTCATCCCATCCAAGTTAGAAACGGCAAACGTCTGACAGCCTTGCCAAAGCAGCATGTTTGGCAGTGCAAAAAGAGTCAGACGTTTGACAGTTTCCCTGCCTGGTTCGTCAGGATCATATTCCTTGAACCGATAAGCATTTGTTGGTGCGGGATTATGCCGTGTGGGCGAGCGCGTCGCTTGATTCATAGTTTCAGTTTGGACTCCCTGAATCAGTGATGTACCCGAAATGCGGCTTCCGCAGCCACTCTGAACCTCACTTGGGTTCAGGATGCCGATCCAGCGGCCGAGGCGGGGACCCCTCTAAAGGCGGTGGTTATTCGACCACCGCCTTTTCCTTTTGTGGCGCGCATTCGCGCGTCACCTCCGCAGCGCCCCCTTTTCGTTTTTCCTCCACGGCCCACATCCGTCAGACGGTTTTCTTTTGGCCGTGCTTGCTGCACCATATCGCTGTCGCCAACGTCACGCCCGCCCCTGCCCGCCCATGAGCCGATCCACGCAAGCCAATGCCGCCGCGCGCGCCCGCCAGTACTGGCTGATGAAGTCGGAACCCGACGAGGCCAGCATCGATATGCTGGCCGAGCGCGGCACCTTGCCATGGACCGGCGTGCGCAACTACCAGGCCCGCAACTTCATGCGCGACGGCATGCGCATCGGCGACGGCGTGCTGTTTTATCACTCCTCCTGCCCGCAGCCCGGCATTGCCGGCCTGGCCGAGGTCAGCTCGCAGCCCTACCCCGATCCCACCCAGTTCGACCCCAAGAGCGATTACTACGACGCTGCCGCCAAGCCAGATGCGCCGCGCTGGATGCTGGTTGACGTGCGCTTTGTCGGCAAGGGCCCACTGATCTCGCTGGCCGACCTGCGCGCGCACGAGGAACTGGCCGACATGGTTGTGCTACGCCGCGGCAACCGGCTGTCGATCACGCCGGTGACCCCGGCCGAATGGCGTTTCATCACCACGCGGCTGATGCGATAGCCTGGCACCGACGGCCGCATCAGCGGCATGACACAATGGCTGCCGACTACATAACTACAACACCAACAAGGTCGATTCCGCTTCATGAGCTTTTCCCTGATTCCCGGGCTGTTGATGCTCGGCGCCTTTACCGGCTTCTGCGCCGGCTTGCTTGGCGTGGGCGGCGGCATGCTGATGGTGCCCTTCCTCACGCTGCTGTTCACCGCCCTGGCCTTCCCCCAGGAGGCCATCGTCCATATGGCCATCGCCACCTCCATGGCGACCATCCTGTTCACCTCGCTGTCGTCGGTACGCGCCCACCACAAGCGCGGCATGGTGCGCTGGAAGCTGGTATTCGCGCTGGCGCCCGGCATCCTGATCGGCGGCATGATCGGCGGCGGCAAGGTCTTCGCGGCGCTCAAGACCAGCTGGCTGTCCCTGCTGTTCGCCATATTCGTCGGCTTTTCGGCGTGGCAGATGCTGCGCAACCGCAAGCCTGCCCCGCACCGGCAACTCCCCGGCACGCCGGGCATGCTGGGCGCGGGCGGCGTGATCGGCTTCCTGTCCAGCCTGGTGGGCGCCGGCGGCGGCTTTGTCTCGGTGCCGTTCATGACCTGGTGCAATGTGCCCATCCACAATGCCGTGGCCACTTCGGCCGCGCTGGGGTTTCCCATCGCGGTGGCGAGCGTGATCGGCTATGTATGGAGCGGGCTGGGCCAGACCGGGCTGCCGGCCGGCTCGCTCGGCTACATCTACCTGCCGGCGCTGGCGGTGATCGCCCTGGCCAGCGTGCTGACCGCGCCGCTAGGCGCGCGCACCGCGCACCGCATGGATGTCGGGCAGTTGAAGAAGGTCTTCGCCTGCCTGCTGTTCAGCCTGTCGGCCTATATGCTGTGGAAGGCCTGGCACGCGTTCTGAAGGACCACGGCAGCCGAAGATACAAGTAGATACAAGGTCGCACGCCACGTAGCGGAACGATCACCTGGGGAGCGCGTCTGATACCCATCGTCTTGAAAGGGAAAATGCAATGAAACACCTGCTTGCCGCCACGCTGCTCGGTACCACCGCCATGGTTGCCTCCGCCCAGGGCGGTGGCCCGACCCACGACCCGGCCCCTGCCGGCGTGCTGTCGCTGTCCGCCCAGGCCGCCACCGAAGTGCCGACCGACGTGGTCCACCTGACGCTCGCAGCCGAGCAGGAAGGCGCGGAACCGGGCGCGATCTCCTCGGCGCTGTCGGCCAAGACGGCAGATGTGATCGCACAGGCCAAGCGTACCAATGGCGTGCAGGCGCAATCGGGCGGCTTCACCATCTATCCGTCCAACGACAAGAACGGGCGCATCAGCACCTGGCGCGGCCGCGCCGAGGTGATTCTGGAATCGCGCGATTTCACGGCCGTGTCCAAGCTCGCGGGCCAGCTCGCCAGCCAGATGCAGG
>NZ_BAAILO010000225.1:10981-38982 GCF_054589115.1 Cupriavidus sp. 8B
ATCAGCTTCTCGCTCTCGCGCGAAGCCCGCCTGGCCGCCGAGGCCAAGCTGACCGAACAGGCCGTGGCGTCGTTCCGCGACAAGGCGCAGGCCACCACCAAGCTGTTCGGCTACGGCAGCTACACCATCCGTGAAGTGCAGGTGGGCGAGGTGGGCGCAGTGCAGCCGATGCCGCGCATGTATGCGGCCAAGGCCATGATGGCCGATTCCGCGCCGGTGCCGGTCGAGGGCGGCAAGGCCCAGGTCACCGTGACGGTGAACGGCTCGGTGCAGATGCTGAAGTAAGTCTCCCGCACAAGACGCGAAGACCAGCCAAACCTGAGGCACAAGCCGAAGCCGCCGAACGGCCCAAAGCCGCGCGCCATGACGACGGCAGTTTCTCCCTCTCCCCCAGCCCCTCTCCCACAAGTGGGAGAGGGGGAGCGCGACAGCGCAGAATCGACTTTGTCACTAGCCCACGCCTAGCCGCTCGACAATGCGGGCGTAGTCCTCGGGCGTATCCATGTCGGTGGTAAAGCGATCATGGCTGGCTGCATGGACGGAGACTTCGTCCGGATGGTCGGCGATCAATTTGCGGCAGCCGGGATTCACGTGCCCCGCCACTACCTCGGCGGCATAACTGGCCGAGAACGCCACGGGATTGCCGCGCTGCCCCTCGAACACCGGGACCAGGATCGAGCCATGCGGCATCGCGCCGAACGCGCGCACCAGCTCCAGGTAATCGCCGGGCCCCAGCAAGACCTGGTCGGCCAGGCAGACCAGCACGATGCTGCACGGCAGGCGCAGCGCGGCAACGCCGGCCGCCACCGAGGTCATCTGCCCTTCTTCATAGCGCGGATTAGGCTGGAAGCTGACCGGCAAGTCCGCGAGCGCTTCGGTCACCGCGCGGCCATTGAAACCCGTTACCACCACAAGCTCCCGTGGGCCCGCCGCCAGCACGGCGCTCACGGTGCGCCTGACAGCAGGCTCTCCGGCCACCGGCAGCAGCAGCTTGTGCTTGCCGCCCATCCTTGATGACGTGCCCGCGGCAAGCACCACCGCCGAGAAAGCCAGCGGCGCGTTTGTAGTGTCATCCATGTCTTCACGCTCACGTGGTTTCGCCTTGCTGCGCGCCCTGCGCGATCGCCAGGTATTTGCCGGGCTCGCGCTCGAACTCGACCTTGCAGCCGTCGCAGCAGAAGTACAGCCGCTGCCCGCCGTAGTCGACGACATACTTTGCAGACGCGATATCGATCGCCATCCCGCAGACTGGATTGACGTAGCGCGCTGGCGTCGGCGCCACAGGCGCCACAGGCACAACCGATGCCATCGACTCGCACGGCCGCACTTTGGGCAGCGTCCCAGCTGTGCCGGGGAGCAACGCCCCGCCCGCCTGCTCCTGCTCCAGCGAGCGGCGCAGCGCCACCAGCCCCGCGACCGCGCCGAGCGCGATCTCTTCCGGGGTCCGCGCATGGATATAGGGCCCGGCCGGCGCATGCAGCGCAGCCAGCCGTTGCGGCTCGATGCCGCGCACGCGCATGGCCTCGCGCAGCTTGTCCGCCTTGCGCTGGCTCGCCACCAGCAGCACCGCCGCTGCCGGGCTGCGCAGGGCCGCTTCCAGGGCTTGCTCATCCGCATCGCCCTGGGTGGCCACCAGCACCAGCTGTGGCTTCAGCAAGGCGAATGCCGCGCTGTCGAAGCCTTCGATGACGCGCTGCAGGCCGAGCGCAGCGAGCGGCAAGGTCACGCTTGCCGCGGCAGCCACGCGCAGCCCCATGCGCTGCGCGAGCACACAGGCCTCGAGCGCTGTGGGCGTTGCGCCCAGTACCAGCACCACGGGCGGCGGCACGGTTGGCTGGATGAAGAGCTCGATGGTGCCGTTGCTCGCGCAGGGCATGGCGTGGTCCTCCACATCGGCCTCCTGCGTGGCGAGCGTGTTGCTGATGCGCAGCAGCTTGGGCTGCCCCGAGCGGATCGCCTCGAGTGCGGCCTGAATCACGATGGCGCGCGAGCAGCCACCGCCGATCCAGCCATGCAGGGCGCCATCGGCCTCGACCAGCGCCTGCGCGCCGACCCATGCCGAAGTGGGCGGCAGCGCGCGGATCACGGTGGTGACGGCAAACGGCAGCGAGGCTTCGATCAGCCGTTGCTCGAGTTGCAGGAGGGTATCGTCGTTCATTGCAGCACCGATAGCACTTGGGGCAAAACCTGCTGCAGGCTCGCCAGGTCGCGCGCGCCGGCCAGCAGGTCCACATACGGCAGCGCCGCCGCCATGCCCGCGCTGGTCAGCGTAAAGCCGGGCTGCCCCACCAGCGGATTGAGCCAGACCACGCTGCGGCAACGGCGGCGGATCTGTTGCAGCGATTGCTGCAGCAACGCCGGTGCGCCGGCATCGTAGCCATCGCTGACGATCACAACGGCGGTGCGCGAATGCAGCAGCGCCGCCGCGTACTGCCGGTTGAACTCAATCAGGCTTTCGCCGATGCGCGTGCCGCCCGCCCACCCGGCCGACAGCAGCGCCAGGCGCTCCTGCGAGCGCAGGGGATCCGGATCGCGCAGCGCCTGCGCGATGCCCACCAGCCGCGTATGAAAGATGAAGCAATGCACGTCGGACACGCGGGCGCTCAGCACGCGCGCCAGCCGCAGGAAGAAGAAGCTGTACAGGCTCATCGAGCGGCTCACGTCCAGCAGCAGGACGATGCGCGGACGCCGCCGCTGCCGGCGCCGCCACGCCAGGTCCAGCGGCAGGCCGCCGCGCGACACGCTGCGCCGCACCGTCGACGCCATGTCGATGACGCGGCCGGACACGGCACTGCGCTCGCGGCGCGTCTGTATGCCGCGCAGCCGCTGTGCGAAGCGCCGCATGGCCTCGTCGATGGCGAACATCGCATCCGGCTGGTTGAGATGACGGAAATCTGCGTGCGCCAGCGACGCCTCTGCCGACATGCCACGTGCGGCCGCGCCGCCCATCTCGGGGGCATCATTGCCACGCCCGCCCGGCGCCAGCGGCGTGCCCTCGCTATCGTCGCGCAGGCCGGCGTCGCGCTCGCGCTCCATGCGGCCGGCACCGCTGGCACGCGACTGCACCAGCGCGCGGCGGTTCGGTCGCAGGAAGTAGGTGTCGAACAGGGGGTCGAAGCGGCGCCACTCCTCGGCGCGCGAGCACAGCAGCGCGCGCAGGCTCCAGCGCAGCAACTGGCTGTCCAGTTGCCCCATGCGCTCGGCCACCTCCATCGCGGCGGCCATCTCGCTGCTGGTGATGGAGAAACCGTTGGCCCGCAGCCATCCCGCGAACCCGGTGTAGCGGGATTCGAGGATGGCCTCGAGGCCATGCGGGGGCGCCCGTTCTTTGGCGCAAGGGATCGCGCTCAGCATGCGGCAGCCAGCTTTTCAACGACCGGGCGGGTCAGCCCGGCCTGGTCCGCGCGCGTCTTGAGCAGCGCGGACAGGGAATCCATGATGCGCTCGGCGCCATCGGCCTCCAGCGCGCTGACACCGAGGCGCAGCAGCGCGGACGCCCAGTCGAGCGTCTCGGCCAGGCCTGGCCGCTTCTGCATCTCCATCTGCCGAACCGCCTGCACAAACTCCACGATCTGGCGGGCCAGCTTCTCCGGTACATCCGGCACCTGCTTGCGCACGATCCGCAGCTCTTTGTCGTAGCTCGGATAGTCCACGTACTGGTACAGGCAGCGGCGTCGCAACGCATCCGAGATCTCGCGCGTGCCGTTGGAGGTGAGGATCACAAAGGGCCGCTCGGCCGCGCGGATCACGCCGAGCTCCGGGATAGACATCTGGAAGTCCGACAGCAGCTCCAGCAGATAGGCCTCGAAGGCTTCGTCGGTGCGGTCGATCTCGTCGATCAGCAGCACGGGCGCCGGCGTGGTGGTGATGGCTTCCAGCAGCGGGCGCTTTAACAGGTAGCGCTCGGAGAAGATATCCTGCTCCTTGTCCAGCACGGATCGTTCATCCTGCTCCAGCAGCTTGATCGCCAGCAGCTGGTGCTGGTAATTCCACTCGTAGAGCGCTGAATGCGCGTCCAGCCCCTCGTAGCATTGCAGCCGGATCAGGCGCGTATCCAGCAGCCGCGCGAGCGCCTTGGCGACCTCGGTTTTGCCGACGCCCGCCTCGCCTTCCAGCAGCAGCGGCCGGCGCATTTCCATGGTCAGCAGCAAGGTTGCCGCGAAGCTGCGCTCGGCGATATAGCCATGGCCCTCCAGGCACTGCTGCAGCGTCACTACGTCGTGCATGCGGTCAGTGGTCATGGCGGCATCTTTCATCCCATCAAGCATCGCTCAGGTGGCCTTGCGCGAGAAGATACCGCGCAACCAGTCGCGCACCACGGCCCAGGCGAGCGCCAGGCCATTGAGCTCGGCCTGCGGCGCGGGCGCCGTCGGTGTAGCCGCCGGTGTAGCCGCCGGCGCGTCCGTAGCGGAAGACTCAGGCATTGGCTGTGCCTGCCGCGCCCGCACCAGCGCCGCGAAGTTGTCGGCAAATTGCTTGAGGATCTGGTCGGCCACCGTGTTCATCATGCGCCCGCCGAAGGCCGCCGCCTTCCCGCTCATCGATACCTCGCTCCTGCCAGCCAGCTCACACGTCGCACCGGTTGCCCGCACCGCCGCCAGCAGGTCCATCGACGCGGCGGACTGCCCCGTCGAATCCGCGCCCTTGCCGGCCAGGTGCAAGCTGCGCGCTTGCGGATCCAGGCCAAGCACTTCGATGTCGCCCTTGAACGACATCGTGGCCGGGCCGAGCCGCACGGTGATCGTCCCCTTGTAGTGCGTGTCGTCCACGCGCTCCGTGAGCTTCGCGCCCGGCATGCACGCGGCCACGGCCTCGATATCCTGCAAGGATTGCCACGCGGCATCGGCCGCGGATGCCAGCGGAAACACCTTCTCAAGCGCGACTTTCATCAGCCTGTCCTCAGGTTCGTGCCTCAGCGCCCGGCCAGCCCCAGCGCCTGGCTCTGCTGCCAGACGCGATAGGCGTTGTGGGGCATGTTCATATGCGTGACACCCAGATGCGCGAAAGCATCGACCACCGCCGAGGTGAAGCACGGGATCGAGCCGACGTGCGGCGACTCCGCCACGCCCTTGGCCCCGATCGGATGATGCGGCGATGGCGTGACTGTGAAATCGGTCTCCCAATGCGGCGTTTCCAGCGCGGTGGGGACGAAGTAATCCAGCAGCGTCGCGCCCAGCAGGTTGCCGGCCTCGTCGTAAGGCAGCTCCTGCCCCATCGCCACCGCAAAGCCTTCCGTCAGGCCGCCGTGGATCTGGCCTTCGATGATCATGGGGTTGATGCGCGTGCCGCAATCATCGAGCGCGTAGAAGCGGCGCACGCGCGTTTCGCCCGAATAGCGGTTGATGTCCAGCACGCACAAGTAAGCGCCGAAGGGGAACGTGAAGTTCGGCGGATCGTAGTAGTCCACCGCTTCCAGCCCCATCTCCATGCCTTCCGGCACGTTGTTGTAGGCAGCCCAGGCCACTTCCTTCAAGGTCTTGAACTGCCCCGGTGAGCCCTTGAGCGCAAAGCGGTCCAGGTCGAACTCGACATCGTCCGGGCTGACCTCGAACAGGTGTGCGGCGATCAGGCGTGCCTTCTCGCGGATCTTGCGCGCCGCGCGCGCCACCGCCGCGCCGGCCACCGGCGTGGAGCGCGAGCCATACGTGCCCAGGCCATACGGCGCGGTGGAGGTATCGCCCTCCTCCACCTGGATCACCGATGCCGGGATGCCCGCCTCCGACGCGATGATCTGCGCGTAGGTGGTCTGGTGCCCCTGCCCCTGCGTGATCGTGCCCATGCGGGCAATGGCCGAGCCATCGGGATGCACGCGGATCTCGCAGGAATCGAACATGCCGATGCCCAGGATGTCGCAGGACTTCGACGGTCCCGCGCCGACAATCTCGGTGAACGTGCTCACGCCGATGCCCATCAGCCACTCCGCGTTGGCATCCGCGCGCCGCGCCGCTTGCTCGGCGCGCAGCGCGGGATAGTCGACGGCGTCCAGCACCTTCCTGAGCGCGGTTTCGTAGTCGCCGGAGTCGTACTCGAGCCCCAGCGGCGTGAGATATGGGAACTGCTCCTTGCGGATGAAATTGCGCAGCCGCAGCTCCGTCTTGTCGATGCCGAGCTTGAGCGCGAGCACGTCGATCATGCGCTCGATCAGGTAGACCGCCTCCGTCACGCGGAACGAGCACCGATACGCCACGCCGCCGGGAAACTTGTTGGTGTAGACGCCATCGACCGACACGAAGGCATTGGGAATGGCGTAGGAACCGGTACAGACATGGAACATGCCCGCCGGCCACTTGGTGGGGTCGGCGCACGCGTCGAACGCGCCGTGATCCGCGATGACATGCACGCGCAATGCCTTGATGCGGCCATCGCTGTCCGCGGCCAGTTCGCCCTTCATGTGATAGTCGCGGGCGAACGCCGTGGTGCTGAGGTTCTCGGCGCGCGACTCGATCCACTTGACGGGCCGGCCGAGCACGATCGATGCCACGATGGACACCACATAGCCGGGATACACGCCCACCTTGTTGCCGAAGCCGCCGCCGATATCCGGCGAGATGATGCGGATCTTGGATTCCGGGATAGACGAGAGCAGCCCCACCACCGTGCGCACCACGTGCGGCGCCTGCGAGGTGATGTAGACGGTCAGGTCTCCGCGCGCCTTGTCGTAGGACGCCACGCAGCCACAGGTCTCGAGCGGGCACGGATGCACGCGCGGGTACAACATGTCCTGCGTCACGGTGACCGCCGCGTTGTCGAACGCGCGGTCGGTCTTGTCCTTGTCGCCGATATTCCACGTAAAGATGTGGTTGGGATGCCGGCGCGCGCCATGCGCGCCCGCCTGCTTGTCGCGGATGTCCTCGCGAATCACCGGCGCGTCAGGCGCCAGGGCCTGCAGCGGATCGACCAGCGCGGGCAGCTCCTCGTATTCCACATCCACCAGTTCCGCGGCATCGGCCGCCACATAGCGGTCGTCGGCCACGACGAACGCCACCTCCTGGTTCTGGAAGCAGACTTTCTCATCCGCCAGCACCGCCTGCACATCGCCGGCAAGGGTAGGCATCCAGTGCAGCTTGAGCGGCTTCAGGTCGTCGGCGGTCAGCACCGCGTGCACGCCGGGATGCGCCAGCGCGCGGGACTTGTCGATCGACTTCACGCGGGCATGGGCGTACGGGCTGCGCACCATCACGCCAAACAGCATGCCCGGCATCTTGATGTCGTCGACATAGGTGCCCTTGCCCTGCAGGAAGCGCGGATCCTCGCGGCGCTTGCGCGAGCAGCCCATGCCTTCCAGCGCGGCCACGCGCTCGGATTGCGCATTCATGTTTCCCATCATGCTTCTCCGTTGCGTCGATGAGGGATCATTGCGGATCAGTGCGTCGCTTCGCCCATCAGCGGATGCGAGGTCTGGACCGCTTCGCCGCGCAGCTTGCGCACGGCGTACTGCACCGCCTTGACGATGTTCTGGTAGCCGGTGCAGCGGCAAAGGTTGCCGGCCATCCAGTAGCGGATCTCTTCCTCGCTCGGGTCAGGAATCTCCTGCAGCAGCCGGTGGGCGCGGATCAGCATGCCTGGCGTGCAGAAGCCGCATTGCAGCGCGTGTTCCTGCATGAAACCCTCCTGCAGCGCGCTCAGCTCGCCGCCCGACGCCATGCCTTCGACGGTCAGCAAGTCCGCCCCTTCCGCCTGCACCGTCAGCACCGTGCACGATTTGACGGACATGCCGTTCATGTCGACCGTGCAGGCGCCGCAGTGCGAGGTCTCGCAGCCGATGTGCGGGCCGGTGTGCAGGCACTTCTCGCGCAGCGTGTGGATCAGCAGCTCGCGCGGCTCCACCACCACGTCGGTCTCCTTGCCGTTCAGCTTGAACGACACCATCGTCTTCTTGCTCATGTCGTGCCTCCGGAACCTGCCTGCCGTGTTGTGCTTTCAGTGCGCCGCCCGCGAGTACGCGACGCGCAGCGCCCGCTGCGTCATCTCGCCCGCCATCGCCGTCTTGTATGCGACGTCGCCGCGCAGGTCCTCGGCCGGATCGCAGATGGCCATGGCCAGCCGCGCGGCCTCGGCAATGGCGGCATCGTCCAGCGGCTTGCCGCGCAGGAAATCCTCCGCATCGTTCGCCCGCAGCACGCACGGCGCCACATTGGTCAGCGCGATGCGCACATCCTCCACCGTCTCTCCGCGCATCCGCAGCATCACAGCCGTGGCCGCGGTGGCGAAGTCGCCGGACTTGCGCTTGAGCTTGGCGTAGCAATGGCCCGCGCCCGTTGCCGGCACCGGAATGCGGATCTCGGTCAGGATCTCGCTGGCTTCGAGCAGCGTCATGTAGGTGCCGAGAAAGAAGCCATCGGCCGGGACCACGCGCTCGGCCAGCTTGCCCGCGAGCACGAACGAGGCATCCAGCGCGATCATCAAAGCCGGATGATCATTGCCCGGATCGCCGTGCGAGATGTCGCCGCCGATGGTGCCGCGGTAGCGCACCTGCGGGTCCGAGATCAGGCGCGCGCCTTCGACCAGCAAGGGGCATTTTTCCTGCAGCAGCGCCGACCAGATCAACTCGTTCTCGGTGGTCATGGCGCCGATGCGGATCTCCCCGCCGGCCTCGCGGATGCCCTTGAGTTCCGCCAGCTTGCCCAGGTCGATCAGGTGGGCGGGCTCGGCAAAGCGCAGCTTCATCATGGGCAGCAGGCTGTGCCCGCCGGCCAGGAGCTTGGCGTCGTCGCCGTATTCGCCGAGCAGCGCAAACGCCTCGGGCAGCGTCGTCGGCGCGTGGTATTCGAACGCACGAGGTATCACGCTAGTCTCCTTGTCATGTGCCTGCCGCCATGCACGCGCGGCGAGGGGCCGGGCGTGTTGTGTTTCTTGGAGCATTTCATAATGCAGCGCAGCAAATCAATTTGATTTCCCGAACCGCCGTCCTGCCCGCGCCAAGCGTCGGAAAACTTGCACGAAATGCGGCTTGCACATACAACGGAAATGCCCCGCCAGGCGCGCGATGGGCCCCAGGAAAGACCAGGAGATGTGAATGGACCGCCATGCGCCCTTCACCGTGCCGACGCCGGAAGCGCGACGCCAGGAGACGTTCCAGCACAAGCTGGAACAGTTCAATCCGGGCATTGTCTGGCTCGATGCGCAAGGGCATGTCACCGCGTTCAACGATGTGGCGCTGCAAATCCTGGGTCCCGCCAGCGAGCAGTCGCTGGGCGTCAGCCAGGACAAGCTGATCGGCATCGACGTGGTGCAACTGCATCCGGAGAAGAGCCGGGAGAAGCTGCGCTTCCTGCTGCATGCGGAGGACGCCAGCGGCTGCCCGGTGAAGTCGCCGCCGCCGCTCGCCATGATGATCAATATCCCGGACCGGATCCTGCTGATCAAGGTGTCCAAGATGACGGCCTCGGGCGGAATATGCGGCACCTGCATGATTTTCTACGACGTGACGGATCTCACCACGGAGCCGGACGACCAGCGCGCGGGCAGCCCCGTACCATCGCCGCGGCGGCTATTCAAGATTCCGGTCTATCGCAAGAACCGCGTGATCCTGGTGGACCTGAAGGACATCGTGCGTTTCCAGGGCGACGGCCACTACACGACGATCGTGACGAAGGACGAGCGTTACCTGTCCAATCTCTCGCTGACGGATCTGGAGCTGCGGCTGGATGACAGCATCTACCTACGGGTGCACCGCAGCCACATCGTCAGCCTTGCGCATGCCATCGAGGTGGTCAAGTCGGAAGAGCATTTCCACCTGGTGATGGATGATGTGGAGAATACGTTGGTGCCGGTGAGCCGGTCCAAGGCGGGGGTGTTGAAGGAACGGCTAGGGGTGGTCTAGCCGCGAGGCGACGGCCTTGGCCGTCACCTCGTAGCGGGCGCTTACAGCTCCCCGAACTGCTGGCGCAGCACGTTCTTCTGCACCTTGCCCATGGTGTTGCGCGGCAGCTCATCGACCAGGTGCACGCGCTTGGGCACCTTGAAGTTGGCGATGCGGCCCTTGAGCCCGCCGATCAGGCCCAGCGCGTCGAGCGAGGCGCCGGGCTTGCCGACCACCACCGCCACCACGGCCTCGCCGAAATCGGCATGCGGCACGCCGATCACGGCGCTTTCCGCCACGCCCGGCATCTCGTCGATAAAGCTCTCGATCTCCTTCGGGTAGACGTTGTAGCCACCGGAGATGATCAGGTCCTTGCTGCGGCCAACGATGGTCAGGTAGTCGTCGGGCACCTTGCGCTCGCCGGCCTGGCCGACGATGGCGCCGCCAAAGCGGCCTACGTCGCCGGTCTTGAACCAGCCGTCGGTGGTGAACTCCTCCTGCGTCTTCTCCGGCATGCGCCAGTAACCCTTGAACACGTTCGGGCCGCGCACTTCCACATTGCCGATCTCGCCGGCCGCGCAAGGCTTGCCGTCACCATCCACCACGCGCACCGACACGCCCGGCAGCGGCTTGCCGACGGTGCCGCCGATACGCTCGCCGTCCTGCGCTTCGTATGGGTTGGAGACCAGCATCACGGTCTCGCTCATGCCGTAGCGCTCCAGGATGGTGTGCCCGGTGCGCTCGCGGAACGCATCGAAGGTTTCCATCAGCAGCGGCGCGGAGCCGGACACGAACAGGCGCATGCGGCGGCAAGTGTCGTCATCAAAGCGCGGCTCCTGCACCATGCGCACGTAATACGTGGGCACGCCCATCATCACGGTGCAACGCGGCAGGAATTTCAGGATCTGCGCCATGTCGAGCTTGGGCGCCCAGATCATCTTGGCGCCGGCCAGCAGCGCCCCGTGCGACGCCACGAACAGGCCATGCACGTGGAAGATCGGCAGCATGTGCAGCAGCACGTCATCGTTGCGCCAGCCCCAGTATGCATGCAGCGTCTTGGCGTTGGACGCCAGGTTGCCGTGCGTGAGCATGGCGCCCTTGCTGCGCCCCGTGGTGCCCGAGGTGTAGAGGATGGCGGCAAGCTCGTCGGCGCCGCGCGCCACCGTGGTGAAGGCGTCGGGCTGCGCGGCAGCGCGGGACAACAGCGAGCCGGAGCGGTCGTCGTCCAGCGTGAAGACGTGCTTGGTGCCGTGGCGGAACGCTACCTTGGAGACCCAGCCGAAGTTGGCGCTGCTGCACACCACCACCGCCGGCTCCGCGTTGCCCACGAAGTAGTCGATCTCGGCTTCCTGGTAGGCGGTATTGAGCGGCAGGTAAATGTAGCCGGCACGCAGCGTGGCGAGGTACAGGAACAGCGCCTCGGGCGATTTTTCCACCTGCACCGCCACGCGCGCGCCTTCGGGCAGCTTGAGCGCGGCCAGCAGGTTGGCCATCTTGGCGGTGGCGCGGTCGAGGTCGTCCCAGCTGTAGTAGAGGCCGTCGTGGGTTTCAATGCAGCAGGCACTGCGGTCCGCCGGGAAGCGGGATTCGAATAGGGCGAACAGGTTGGCGTTCATATTGCGGAAGATAAAAAACGGAATCGGCAATAGCATGGGCAATCCGCATGGGCAATCCGATCGATAGCCGGCAATGATACCTAAAGCTATTGCCCGTGCTATTGCCCAGTAAAGCGCGGCGGCCGGCGGGCCAGGAATGCGGCCACGCCTTCGGCATGGTCGGCGCTGTCGCCATAGCGGAAGTGCGCGTCGAGCTCCGCCGCGGTGAGCGGCGCTGGCGCGCTCGCCAGGCGGCGGATGCTCTCCTTGTTGATGCGGGCGGCCAGCGGCGCGCCGGCCGCGATGCGCTTCACGGCCGCGGCGACTTCGTTGCCCAGTGACGCGGCCGGCACCACGCGCGTCAGCAGTCCCTTCTCGCGCGCCTCGGCAGCGTCGAACACCCTGCCCTCCAGCAGGATCTCCAGCGTCACCGCGCGGCCCGCCAGGGCCAGCAGCCCGGTCAGCTCGCCAGGCGCCATGGGAAAGCCGAGCCGGTTGATCGGCACGCCAAAGCGGCTATCGTCGGCGGCGATGCGCAGGTCGCAATGGCAGGCGATCTCCAGCCCGCCGCCCACGCAAACCCCTTCGATCATGGCCAGCGTGGGATGCAGGCAGCCCGCGATGGCGGCCAGCGCGGGCGCAATCACCGCTTCGTGGTAACGGCGCAGCGCGGCGGCGTCGCCCCGTTGCTCGGGGAACTCGGCAATGTCGGCGCCCGCGGCAAAGTTGCCATCAGCGCCGCGCAGCACCACGCAGCGCAGCGAGGGATCGGCGGACAGGTCCGCAAAACCCTGCGCCAGCGCGCGCCACATCGCCACCGAGATGGCATTGAGCTTGCCCGCGTTGGACAGCGTGACCGTAGCCACGTCACCCTCACGCGCGAACGCCACCGTGCCGCTCATGCCTGCGCTCCACGCTGACGGGAAACATCGGGAACCATTTGGCTATCCTCCATCAATCGATCTTGGCGCCGGACTGCTGCACCACCGTAGCCCAGCGCTTGATCTCGGCGCGCTGGAACTGCGCGAACTGCTCTTGCGTGAAGGCCGGCGTGTCGGAGCCGTTGGCAATCCAGATCTGTTTCATCTCGGGCGTGTTGAGCGCCTTTTCCACTTCGGTGTAGAGCCTGTCGACGATGTCCTTGGGCGTGTTCTTCGGCACCCACATCGCGTACCAGGTGGAAACCTCGTAGTTGGGCACCCCGGCCTCGGCGGCGGTGGGCACGTTCGGGAACGCGGCCGAACGCTTGGTCGATGCCACCGCCAGCGCCTTGATGCGGCCGGCGCGGATGTGCTGGGCAGAGGAGCCGAGCCCATCGAAATCCATGTCCACCTGGCCCGCGATCAGGTCGGACAGCGCAGGGCCCGCCCCCTTGTAGGGGATATGCGTGATGAAGGTCTTGGTCTGCAGCTTGAACAGCTCGCCCGCCAGATGGTGGGAGGAGCCGTTGCCGGCCGAGGCGTAGTTCAGCTTGCCGGGATTCTTCTTGGCGTAGTCGATCAGCTCGCCCAACGTGTTGGCGGTGACCTTGGCCGGGTTCACCACGATCACCTGCGGCGGCTGCGCAATCACGGTGATGGGGATGAAATCCTTCTCGATGTCGTAGTCGAGCTTCTTGTAGAACGACGGTGCAATGGCGTGGTGCGCGCCGCCGATGAATACGGTATAGCCATCCGGCGCGGCCTTGGACGCGATGCTGGCGCCCACGGTGCCGCCGGCGCCGCCGCGGTTATCGATCACGAACTGTTTGCCGACCTGCTTGGAAAGCTGCGCGGTCAGCGGGCGGGCGAAGGCATCGGTGCCACCGCCGGCCGGGAACGGCACGATCACGGTGATCGGCTTGGACGGCCAGGTGTCGGCCTGCGCCACGGGGGCTACCGCGCCCAAACCCGCGCCCAGCGCGCAAGCCAGCCCTGCCAGTTGAAACTGACGACGATTCATGACTCTGTCTCCTCTCTCTTCTGTTCTGCTGCGGAAAGTCAAAATGAAGAACGGCTGGCATGGCCCGGAGAACGCGGCCCGCGGCCTTGTCTTTTACCTGACCAGGGTTACAACAGCTTGCTCACCGCGCGGCTCATGCGCGGGGATCCGTTGCCAAGGCGCACCAGATTTTCATCGAGCGCCTCGGGCACGTAAAGATAATTCACCATCATGCCGCACGACTGCGCGCGCCCCTTGCGCGACAGATCGGCGGCCCAGTTCAGCCGCTCCACGCAGGCGCCATTGCCCAGGTGAAAGCGCGCCACCGGATCGGCCGGCAGCGCCTGCTGGCGCTCGCGCACCAGATAATGCGCGGCCAGCGCCAGCGCGGTGTCGCGCACCATCGCGTCTCCGGAATCGGCAGGCAGCGCGGCCAGCCAGCCGGCACCGTCGGCGGGCGGCGTGCCGTGGCGCTCGCGCCAGCGCGCCAGGCGCTTGTCGCCCAGCACCTTGGCCACCGACTCGCCATCGCGCTTGCGCAGCCAGTCGGCAAACCCGGGAATGGGCGAGAGCGTGGCGAACTGCTTGAGCTTGGGAAACTCGCGCTGCAATTCCTCGATCACGCGCTTGAGCAGGAAGTTGCCGAAGCTCACGCCGCGCAGGCCTGCCTGCGTATTGGAGATGGAATAGAAGATCGCCCACTTCACGCGGCGCAGGTCTTCCAGCGGCGCGGCTTCGTCCAGCAGCGCGTGGACGTTGGCGGCCATCTCGGGCACGAAGGCGACCTCGACAAAGATCAGCGGCTCGCGCGGCATGCGCGGGTGGAAGAACGCATAGCAGCGGCGATCGGAATCGAGCCGGTTGCGCAGATCCGCCCAGGACGCGATCTCGTGCACGGCCTCGTAGCGGATCAGCTTTTCCAGCAGCGAGGCGGGCGAGTCCCAGGTGATGGGTTGCAATTCCAGCAGGCCCACGTCGAACCAGTTGGAGAACAACGCCTCCAGATCCTCGTCGAGCGGGCGCAGGCCCGGCACGCGCTTGTGCCAGCGCAGCATGTCCGCGCGCAGGCCGATCAGGAAATGCAGGCCGCAGACGCTCGCGCCCTCCTGCCCGTGCAGGGCAGCAAGCCGCTTGAAAAAACGGATGCGCGCGTTGGACATGGCCTGCGGCAGGCCGGACGCGGATCTGGCCGCGTTGCCGTCCATGCCATCCTTGCCGTCCTTGCCCTGGTCATCCGCTTGCACGCTGCCGCTGGCCGCGACTTCGGCCAGCACGCCGAGCATGGCCTGGCGCGCGTCATCGCCCGCGGCTTCGTACTCGGCCCGCCAGGTCTGCGCGGCGGTATTGGCGGCGCTGTCGGTCAGGCGCGCGTCGAAGCACTGGCGCAGCTGCTCGCGCTGCCGGCGCAGCACGCGAGCCGGGAGCGCCACGGCCTTGGCGTGCGCCTTGGCATCCGCAGCCGCATTCGGCTTGGCCTTGCCATCGCCCTTGCGGCCCCACCACCGGCCGAAGCGCGACAACAGGGTGTCCGCCAACGGCTCGTGGCCGCTAAGGGGAGCGCTGACTTTCTGTTCGCTGTTGCTGAGGGAATCCATGGGCGTACCTGCTCTTGGCTGTCTTCTTGGCTGTCTGTTAGCTGCTATCGGTCCATCGGGCTATCGGACTATCGGACTATCGGTCAGTGGATGATTTCCCCGCCAGGTGCAGGCGGGCGTGCTGTGTGCCGGGGGGCGGATCGCCGCCATCGACAACGTCGCCGGCCTCGGCCATCTCCGCGGCGTCCAGCGCCCTGAGCGCGCCGCGCTGGCGCAGCAAGTGCGTCTTCATCAGGGTTTCGGCGCCCTCCGGGTCATGCGCCTTGAGCGCGGAGAACACCGACAGATGCTCGGCGCAGGATTCGCGGATGCGGCCTGGCAGCTTCAGGCTCTTGTGGCGCGACAGCCGCAGCACCTTGCGCAGGTCGCTGATCAGGCCGGACAGCCAGCGATTGCCGGCGAGCCGCTGGATGGCTTCGTGGATCTGGTAGTTGGTTTCGTAGTAGGCGTCGATATTGCCAGCCTGCGCATACTGCGTCAGGTCGGCGTGCAGGCTTTCGAGCGCGTCCAGGTCCTCGGCGGTGGCGTTGCGCGCGGCCTCATAGGCGCAGCGCCCTTCCAGCAGTGCCATCAGCGGGAAGATCTCGTCGAGATCCTGCTCGGACAGCGCGTTGACGAAGCAGCCGCGGCGCGGCTCCAGCCGCACCAGGCCTTCGGCGGCCAGCACCTTGAGCGCCTCGCGCATCGGCGTGCGCGAAATCCCCATCGACTCGGCCACCGCGGCTTCGTCGATCCAGGCGCCGGGCATCAGCGCGTGCTCGTCGATCATGGTGCGCAGGCGCTCCGCGACTTCAAGGTACAGGGCCTGCTGGATGATGCGCATGGTGCCTCCGGACGGAAATGCAACGGCATCGGGGTGGCGGATCAAGCGATGGAATGTGTCTTGCCAGGCCCAATAATTCATAATTATGAATAACGGCGACGCGAAGACAAGACAATTCGATGTTGCGCAGCCGCATGCGCTGCATGCACCAGGAAGGTGAAATTGGGCCGCGACGCCCCCGATAGTGCCGATTGAGTATCCTGACTAGCCCGCCTCGCCAGCGCCGGCGCGGCTCCGGCGCAGGCTGTGCAGCCGCCGTACCAGCCAGCGCTCGCCCTGGCACTCGCTGACGCGCCGCAGCACGCGGCCGCGGGCGTGAATTGCCACGGTGGCCACGCCAGTCTCGAACGCCATTGCGCTAGCGCGCTGAAAAAACCACCTGCAAATCCGTCGGCATCATCGTAAAGACAAAGGCCTCCCCCACTGGCCCCGATCCCGGCGCATGCCTGACGTCAAAGTTCTGGCAGACCATCGAAATCGCCGCCTTGGCCTCCAGCAACGCGAGATTGCGTCCCGGACACAAGCGCGGTCCCGAGCCGAACGGCACGAAGCCGCTGCGATGCTGGGCCGCCGTCGCGCCCTGCAGCCAGCGCTCCGGCCGGAACTCCCGGGCAGCGGGGAAGTTGCGCTCCTGCAGCGCATTGGGCCGGTTCAACAGCACGACCAGCGTCCCGCGCGGCACCCGCACGCCGCCGACAGCCACATCGACGTTGGGTTCGAGGAAGAGGAGCGGCGCGACCGGCTTGAGCCGCAGCGATTCATGCGCGACCGCCTCGACGTACACAAGCCTGGCGGCATCCCGTATGTCCTGCAGGACCTCTGCCTGCCCCAGCACCGCCCCAACTTCCTCCTGCATCCTGTGCTGCACCTCCGGGTGGCTGCACATGAAATGCATCATCCAGGCGATGGCGTTGGCGGTCGTATCCTCGCCCGCTACCAGCATGGTGAAGATGTTTGCGAACAGCTCCTCATCGTCCAGCGACGCCTGGCCCGCGGCCTGGGCAACCAGCATCGCCTCCAGGAAGTTGGTCGGATGCGCGGCGAGCTCCGGGCTCTGCGCCAGCCGCTGGCGTGCCGCGGCGATGAACTCGCCGATGGTTTGGCGGATCGCCACCATGGCACGGTCGAACGAGCGGTCCGCCGGCAGCCTGAGGTAGTGCCAGTAGGGAAATGGCGCATTGATGCGCCGGTTCATCATCGGCAAGATCTGTTCTAGATGCTTTTGGATAACCTCGCCTTCGCGCTCCAGCGTATTCATGTCGTAGCCGAAGGCCAGGGCGGTCGTCACGTCAACGGTGTACCGCATCAGGTCATGCTGCACATCCACATGCCGTCTTTGCGCGGCCGCCTTTTGCCATCGCCGCTTCAGCCTCAGTGTGACGCTGGACAGCATTGGAAAGAAATCGCGCAGCCGGTGCGCGTCGAGCGCCTGCGCCACCGGCCGGCGCTGCCTGCGCCACACCTCGCCCTCGGCGGCGAACACGCCGAGCGCGCCCAACTCCAGCGCCACCGCCTCGAGCGCGCCGATACGGCGATAGGTCTCGGGCCGGTCATGGAGGATCTTGTCGATCAACTCCCCTCGCGCGACCACCAGGGCCAGCCGGTTCATCAGGCGGATGCTGTATAGGGGACCGAACGCCTCGCACCATTGCTCGAAGACCAGGTGCATCCGCCGCTGCTCCCATTGCAACTGCAACGCGCTGCCTAGCAAGGGCAGCCCCTTCGGCCCGGGAAGCTGTGCGAGCGAGCGCAGGCCAGGGCTCGGCCGCGACGCTGGCGACGCCGCATCCCGCTCTGCCTGCAGGCGCTGCCACGCGAGCACGTCATCGCGCTCCACCCTGACCTCGCCGTCTTCGACGAAGGCGGTGAACCGCTTCAGGCAGACCTCGGGCCGCTCGGCCGCGATTCCGGAACCGCAGTCGAAGCGCCAGCCGTGCCCACGGCATGTCAGCGTGCCGTTTTCGATGGCGCCTTCCGCCAGCAGCGTACCCCGGTGGGGGCAGTGCCCCTGGTAGACCACGGCACCGCCGCCATGTCCGATCACGACGAGATCCACCCCGTCCACACTGGCCGGCAGCGCAACGTCGTCGCGCAAGTCCGCCGTGGCAGCGACGCGTACCCGCTTCGGGGAAGCCTCGGCTCCAGCCGCCTCACGTGCCATTTCCATCGCTGTCGTTCATGGGCAGCCCCCTCCCGGAGAATAGGGGCGGGATGTGTCAAACGGCCCGCCTGACGGGAAGAATACACACCGCCAGCGGTCCTGCCCAAGCGCCGTTGACGCTCATGCCGAAGCCGCCATGCCGATACCGCGCGGCCATCACATTCGAGCCATCCACACCACCGTGCCCGACCTCTCGCGAGGAACATCGGCAGGCTGTGCCTCAGGCCCTATGGCTCCAGCCCCGCTGGGCCTGTGCGGCCGAACCAACGCGAAATGTACGGGATCGCCTCATGCAGCGTGCCCAGTACCCGGAAACTGAATCCGGTCACGGCCGGCGAAGGCGGCTTGATATCGGGCACCACCACCACCTGTGCGCCCGAGCGGTTCGCGGCCGTTGCGCCGTTCTCGCTGTCCTCGAACGCCAGGCACGCCTGCGGCGCCACGCCGAGGCGCTCGGCGGCGAGCTGGTAGAGCGCCGGGTCGGGCTTGCCGCGGCGCACCTCATCGCCACCCGAGACGCAAGCAAAGAAATCCAGCACGCCCACGCGCCCGAGCCGGTCCTTGATCTCCTCGACGCGGGACGACGATGCCACCGCGCAGGGAATGCCGGCATGGCGCAGCGCCATCAGCAGTTCCTTGGCGCCGGGCTTCAGCGGAAACCTCGGCCCCGTGACCGGCGCATGCAATTGCGCGCCCGCCATCGCCTGCACCTGGCGAAAGGCACGCTCATCGCCAAGCAGGGAAACCAGCAGCGCGTTGGACTCCGGCGCGGCCTTGCCGATGACCTGCACATAATCGCTGGCCGCCAGCGCAATGCCGAGCTCGTGCGCGGCGCCGATCCACGCTTGCATGATGGCGCGCTCGGAGTCGATCAGCAGGCCATCCATATCGAAGATGGCGGCGGTGAACATCGTCATCTGCGCCAGCTTTAACGAACCGGTGCCTGCGCCGTCTGTCCGTGACGGTACGCCCAGACCACCATGGCGATGCCGGCCAGGATCATCGGCAGGCTCAGCCACTGGCCCATGGAGAAGTTCAGCGCCAGCAGGCCCAGGAAGTTATCCGGCTCGCGCGCGAACTCGGCAAGGAAGCGGAAGCCGCCGTAGCCGATCAGGAACATGCCCGAGACAGCGCCCATGGGGCGCGGCTTCCTGGCGAACAGCCACAGGATGATGAACAGCGCCACGCCTTCGCCGGCAAATTGATAGAGCTGGGAAGGATGGCGGGGAATGTTGTCGCCGGCCTGCGGGAAGATCATGCCCCACGGCAGGTCGGTGGGCCGGCCCCACAGCTCGCCGTTGATGAAGTTGCCGATGCGCCCGGCCGCCAGCCCGCAGGGGATCATCGGCGCGATGAAGTCGGTGACCTCCATCCAGTGCCGCCCGCGCAGCTTGCCGAACAGCCACATCGCCACGATCACGCCCAAGAAGCCGCCGTGGAAGGCCATGCCGCCCTCCCACACCTTGAAGATCTCGAGCGGATGGCTCAGGTAGTAATCGGCCTTGTAGAACAACACATAGCCCAGCCGCCCGCCCAGGATCACGCCCAGCACGCCGAAGAACAGCATGTCGTCCAGGTCCTTGACCGTCCAGCCCTGGGCCGCGATGTGCGGCTGGCGGATGCGCAGGCGCCCGAACCACAGGAACATGATGAACCCGGCGAGGTACATCAGCCCATACCAGCGGATGGCGAGCGGGCCGAGATGAATCGCAACCGGATCGAATTGGGGATGAATCAGCATGTTTGCCGTGGTTAGGGTTGTAAGAAGAATTGCACGCGCCAGCTTGGCGTCCGGTGCGGCATCAAGGTCAGGATTCAGGCTGCGTCCGTCAGGTGCCTTGCCGCAGCGGCCGCGCCCGGCGCCGTGGCCAGTTTTATGCCAGCCTTTTGCGTCAGCGTCATGGCAGCGGCCAGCGCGCCGGCGATCTCGATGAACGATCTCAGCACGGGGCTCACGCTGTCGGCACCGGCCTCCCGCCACACCAGCCCGGTCTCGATATCGGGCCCGGCGTCGCGCAGCGGCAGGTAGGACACACCGGTACGGCGAAGGTTGCAAAGCGAGGCCGGTACCAGCGCCACGCCCATGCCGGCGGACACCAGGCTGACGATGGTCTGCATCTGGATGGCCTCCTGGGCGATCACCGGCGTGAGGCCTTCGCGCGCATAACAGCCCGTAATGATGTCATAAAACGCTGGCGCGCTTCGCCGGGGGAAGATAATAAGCGGCTCGTGCGCCGCATCCTTTAGCGAAACGCCCTCCTCGTCCGACTTCGCGCCGCCCGGGCGCCAGCCTTCCGGCACGGCCAGCACCAGCGGCTCGCGCACCAGCGGCAGGTAGGCCACGCCATGCGGCATGGCCGGCAGTTGCGGGCGGATCACCAGCCCGGCGTCGATGCCGCCGTCCATCAGGGCCTCCAGCTGGATATCGCTGGTGGCCTCGCGCAGTTGCAGCTGCACATTGGGATGGCGCGCCCGGAAGCTGCGCAGCAGGTCGGGCAGGATGCCGTAGTCGGCCGTGCTGACGAAGGCCAGCGACAGCGTGCCGGCCTCCCCGCGCGCCAGCCGTTGGGCCAGGCCCGGCAGTGCCGCGGCGTCTGCCAGCACGCGGCGCACCTCGGGCAACCATTGCTGGCCAGCCGGAGTGAGCGCCACCGAGCGCCGCGTGCGGGCGAACAGCTGCACGCCGATCTCCTCTTCCAGCGCCTGGATCTGCTGGGACAGTGGCGGCTGCGTCATGGTGAGACGCTGCGCGGCGCGGCCAAAATGTAACTCCTCCGCCACGGTAACGAAGTAGCGCAACTGGCGCAGGTCCACAGGGGCTCCTGATATGTTTTTCGACTCAATAGAGGTTGAATAATATATTTGACACGATAAAAGGCAAGCGGCATGCTCTCGTCCACAACATGGCAAGAGCCTGCCCGGTCCTCGGAACCCCTGAGGCGCCCCGCGCAGGCCGGCACACTTCCCCCGGAGATTCCCATGGCATACAACAAACGCTCGCAGCACATCACGCAAGGCGTGGCGCGCTCCCCCAACCGCTCGATGTACTACGCGCTGGGCTACAAGAAGGAAGACTTCGACAAGCCGATGGTGGGCATCGCCAACGGCCACTCCACCATCACGCCGTGCAACTCCGGCCTGCAACGCCTGGCCGACGCCGCGGTTGCCGCCATCAAGGCCTCCGACGCCAACCCGCAGATCTTCGGCACCCCGACCATCTCGGACGGCATGTCGATGGGCACGGAAGGCATGAAGTACTCGCTGATCTCCCGCGAAGTCATCGCCGACTGCATCGAGACCGCGGCCCAGGGCCAGTGGATGGACGGCGTGGTCGTGATCGGCGGCTGCGACAAGAACATGCCGGGCGGCATGATCGCGCTGGCGCGCACCAACGTGCCGGGCATCTATGTGTACGGCGGCACCATCAAGCCGGGCAACTGGAAGGGCAAGGACCTGACCATCGTGTCGTCGTTCGAAGCCGTGGGCGAATTCACCGCTGGCCGCATGAGCCAGGAAGACTTCGAGGGCGTCGAGAAGAACGCCTGCCCGTCGTCGGGCTCGTGCGGCGGCATGTACACCGCCAACACCATGAGCTCCTCGTTCGAGGCGCTGGGCATGTCGCTGCTGTATTCATCGACCATGGCCAACCCCGACCAGGAAAAGGTCGACAGCGCCGCCGAATCGGCACGCGTGCTGGTCGAGGCCATCAAGAAGGACATCAAGCCGCGCGACATCATCACGCGCAAGTCCATCGAGAACGCGGTTGCGCTGATCATGGCCACCGGCGGCTCCACCAACGCCGTGCTGCACTACCTGGCGATCGCCCACTCGGCGGAAGTGGAATGGAGCATCGACGATTTCGAGCGCATCCGCCGCAAGGTGCCGGTGATCTGCAACCTGAAGCCGTCGGGCCAGTACGTGGCGACCGACCTGCACCGCGCGGGCGGCATTCCCCAGGTCATGAAGATCCTGCTCAAGGCAGGCCTGATGCATGGCGACTGCCTGACCATCACCGGCCGCACCCTGGCCGAGGAACTGGAAAACGTGCCCGACACCCCGCGCGCCGACCAGGACGTGATCATGCCGATCGAAAAGGCACTCTACAAGGAAGGCCACCTGGCCATCCTGAAGGGCAACCTGGCACCGGAAGGCGCCGTCGCCAAGATCACCGGCCTGAAGAACCCGGTCATCACCGGCCCGGCCCGCGTGTTCGAGGACGAGCAAAGCGCCATGGACGCCATCCTGGCCGACAAGATCAATGCCGGCGACATCCTGGTGCTGCGCTACCTGGGCCCCAAGGGCGGCCCCGGCATGCCTGAAATGCTCGCCCCCACCTCTGCCATCATCGGCAAGGGCCTGGGCGAATCGGTCGGCTTCATCACCGACGGCCGCTTCTCCGGCGGTACCTGGGGCATGGTGGTCGGCCACGTCGCGCCGGAAGCGCATGTGGGCGGCAACATCGCGCTGGTGCAGGAAGGCGACTCGGTCACCATCGACGCGCACAAGCTGCTGCTGGAACTCAACGTGAGCGAAGAAGAGCTGGCCAAGCGCCGCGCCGCCTGGAAGCAGCCGGCACCGCGCTACACCCGTGGCGTGCTGGCGAAGTTCGCCAAGCTGGCTTCGACCGCCAGCAAGGGCGCTGTAACGGACTGAGGCCTGGCTTTAGTGCCAGAATGAAAAAGCCCGCGAGCGATCGCGGGCTTTTTCTATGGTGCGGGGGGAGGTTCAATCTCCCGCCGGTTTGCTCCCCTCTCCCGCCTGCGGGAGGGGTTGGGGGAGAGGGCGGGCGCTCGTTACGCCGTCGTGCCGTCAAAAACCACGGGCTTCGTTCGGTGCCTCGGCCTGCTTTTTACAAGCCGCCTGGATCCCGCTCGATTTCTTCGAGCGTGGCGTCCAGCCATTCCACCAGCCTTGCCTCCATCGCCTGCGTCAGTTCCGCCGCCAGTTGTGCGGTCAGCGGGGCCAGGCGCGATTGCAGCGTGGCTTCGGTATGGGCCTCCACCACCTGCGGCCATTCGGTGCGAAACCGCATCATCACGCGGGTCAGCAGCTCGCTGCGCACGGCGCGCAACTCGTCCGCGCTGGGCGGCGGGCTGGCGTGGTGCGTGGCGTGCGAGACCGAGTAGGCGCCATCCTGCGTGGACGGGGTTGGCTGGTGCAGCGCGGGGATCTCGGGCGCGGGAATGCCGTCGCCGGTCTCACGGGGCATGACGACATGGGTGACCGGGCCGGGCCAGGCCATGTCATGCGCGGGCTGGGCATGGCCTGGGCCGCCAGCGCCGGAATCCGACCACCCTGCGGCTTGCGTCGCCCCCGTCGCAACCGGCGCATCCGGCGCCGGTTGCTTGGCGCCGTCGGTGGGCAGGTCGATCACCTCCGTCAGCAGCGGAATGCTGTCGTTGGGCCCGATGCGCGGGATCACGCGCGAGGTGGTACGTTCAGTCATGCGGCATCCCCCTTGCCCTGGGTTGACTGGCCTGCCTGGCCGGCCTGGGCGATATCGTGGTGCGCCAGCGGATAGCCGCGCTCGCGGTACAGGCGAAAGCGCTCGCGCCCGGCGGCGCGGTCGTCGGCGTCGCTGCCGACCACCTCGATCATGCGCTCGAAGCTGGCGAACTGCGCCGGCGGCTCGGCGCTGAGGTTGATCAGCAGCTGATGGTGCGGGGCCTGGTCCAGCGTGGCCGCCAGCACGATCGGCGTCACCTCGGCGTTCGGGCTGTCCACGCCGCAATGTGGCAGGAAATCCAGCGCGGAGAACGTCCACAAGCGCGCATCGAGCTGCGCCAGCTGTTCCGGCGCGCCATGCACCACCAGTTTCTGGCCGGCGCCATACGCCTTGCGGATCAGCCTGCAAGCGTAGCCGAGCTTGTCGGGCACGTTGCTGTGGAAATCGATACGCGTCATGGTCGAAAGCAATCCTGTGAGAATGAAGCTAAACAGGGACGGCCCCGCGCGGATGCCGGTGCCGGCCCGTCCCTGCGGTCAAGCATCAAGCTTGACCATCCAGCTTCAGCCAGCGCGGTCCATCAGGAACTGCGCCAAGAGGGGCACCGGGCGGCCGGTGGCGCCCTTGGCGGCGCCGCTCTTCCAGGCGGTGCCGGCGATGTCCAGGTGGGCCCAGTCGTACTTCTCGGCATAGCGCGCCAGGAAGCAAGCGGCGGTCACGCTGCCGGCCGGGCGGCCACCGATATTGGCCATATCGGCAAAGTTGGACTTGAGCTGATCCTGGTAGTCATCGTCCAGCGGCATGCGCCAGGCGGTGTCCATGGCCTTGCGGCCGGCTTGCAGCAACTGGTCCGCGAGGCCGTCGTTGCGCGCGTACAGGCCGCTGTTGACGTGGCCCAGCGCGATGATGCAGGCGCCGGTCAGGGTTGCCACGTCCACCACGGCGGCCGGCTTGAAGCGCTCGACATAGGTCAGCGCGTCGCACAGGACCAGGCGGCCTTCGGCGTCCGTGTTGAGGATCTCGATGGTCTGGCCGGACATGCTGGTGACCACGTCGCCCGGCTTGGTGGCATTGCCGCTGGGCATGTTCTCGCAGGTGGGGACCACCGCGATCACGTTGAGCTTGAGGCCCATCTCGGCCACAGCCTGCAGCGTGCCCAGCACCGAGGCGGCGCCGCACATGTCGTACTTCATCTCGTCCATGCCCTCGCCGGGCTTGAGCGAGATGCCGCCGGTATCGAAGGTGATGCCCTTGCCCACCAGCACCACCGGCGCCTGCTTGGCCGAGGCGCCGTCATAGCGCAGCACGATGAACTGGGGCGGCTCGATCGCGCCCTTGGTGACCGCCAGGAAGGCGCCCATCTTGAGGGCCTCGATCTGCTTGCGACCCAGCACTTCCACCTTGAGCTTGTGGCGCTTGGCGATGCCGCGCGCGGCATTGGCCAGGTAGGTCGGCGTGCAGATGTTGGACGGCAGGTTGCCCAGGTCCTTGGTGAGCTCCATGCCGTTGGCGATGGCCGCGCCGCGGACCACGGCCTGGGCAGCAGCCTTGGCGTCGGCCGCGTCGACGGTGAGCACCACCTTGCGCAGGCCGGCGGGCTTGTCGGCGCTGTTGCTGTTGCTGTTGCCGTTGCCCTTGGCATTGGCGCGCTTGAGGCCCGGATGGCGCTCCTGCAGGCGGTAGCCGGCTTCGCGGATCAGGGTGACGGTGGTGATCAGGCGCCAGGCCAGGTCGCGAGCGTTGCCGGCCTGCTGGGGCGCCTGCTGCTGAGCGAGGCACCACAGCACATTGGCGGCGCGCGTGCCGGACAAGGCACGCAGCGCGGTGCGCACGGCCTCGGCGAACGCCTTGTCGCCGAACTCGGCTTCCTTGCCGAAGCCCACCAGCAGCACGCGGGCGGCGCCCACGCCGGCTACTTCGTGCAGCATCAGCTGGGTACCGCGCTTGCCTTCGAAATCACCCAGCTTGACGAGCCGGGATACCAAACCCTTGGTTGCTACGTCGAGTGCCTTGGCCACACCGGCCAGGCTCTGTCCTTCAAACAGGCCCACCACCAGACAATCGGTCTTGGTTGCCAGGAAACCATTTTGGCCCGCTTTGCTCCAATCCAAGGCTTTTGTGCTAAATTCCATCGCGCTTCCTTCCAGGGGCTTGTCCACCACGAAAGCTCCTATTATCCGCGATTTGCTGCCGCCGGTCCGCTATGCTGCTAGCAAAGCCTCTCCGGCGCCGACATCGCCCGCGCCGGCCGGCAGCCCGGAACCGACTCCGCATGATCTTTCAACAAGCCTTGCGTCGCGAGCTCGCATACACCGCCGGCGCGGTGTTCCTGGTCATGCTGACCTTCATGCTGACCTCGCTCGTAATCCGTATTCTCGGCATGGCCGCCAATGGCCAGGCCAGCCCCAATGACGTCCTGATGCTGATCGGCCTGGCCACCATCGGCTACCTGTCGATCCTGCTGTCCGCCACCCTGTTCATTTCCACCCTGATCGTGCTCACGCGCTGGTACAAGGACTCGGAGATGGTGGTGTGGTTCTCGGCCGGCATCTCGCTGCGCGACCTGGTCAAGCCGGTGCTGCAGTTCGCCACGCCCTTCATCATCATGTCGCTGCTGCTGGGCATGTTCGCCTGGCCGTGGGCCAACCAGCAAAGCGCCCTGTTCCGCGACCGCTTCGAGCAGCGCGGCGTGCTGTCCATGATTGCCGCCGGCCGCTTCATCGAGCCGGCCAAGGGCAACTACGTGCTCTTCATCGAAGGCATCGACGCCGACATGAAGCACGCGCGCAATGTCTTTGTGGCCAACGCCGAAGCCGACAAAATCGGCGTGGCGCTGGCCCACCAGGGCCAGTTCCAGACCATGCCCAACGGCGACCGCATGGTGGTGATGGAAAACGGCCGCCGCTACGCCGGCACGCCCGGCAAGATCGACTACCGCATCATCGAGTTCGACCAGTACGCGGTCAAGGTGGACAACAAACCACCCGAGACGGAAGCCAACCTGCCGACCAAGAGCCGCGACACCATCGACCTGCTGCGCAGCCCCACCAACGAGAACCTGGGCGAGTTGCTGTGGCGCCTGTCGCTGCCGCTGCTGGCCTTCAACTTTGTGCTGATCGCCATCCCGCTTGCCTACGTCAACCCGCGCCTGGGCCGCTACACGCCCCTGGTCTTCGCGGTGCTGATCTACCTGACCTACAGTAACGTGATCAACCTTTCGCAGGCCTGGGTGCGCTCCGGCTCCATCCCGTTCTCGATGGCCTGGTGGCCGTTCCACCTGATTGCCCTGCTGGGCGCGGTGCTGCTGTTCCGCTACCGCCAGAACCGCAGCCTGGGTGGCTGGCGCGCGGTCTTCGGCCTGCCCCGCAAGGGCGGCAACCGGGGGAGCCAGGCATGACCGTTTTGCGTGTCTACGAGCGTTATTTCGGGCGGCTGATCTACGGCGTCTTCGCCTTCATCCTGTTTGCGGTGCTGGCGCTGTTCGTGTTCTTCGACATGCTCAGCGAGCTGGAGAGCGTGGCTGGCCGCTACACCTCGCTGGTGGCGTTCTTCCACGTCATCCTGCAGGCGCCCACCCGCATCTATGAGGTGCTGCCGATCGCCGTGCTGATCAGCGCCATCTATGTGTTCTCGCAACTGGCCAGCCAGTCCGAGTACACCATTTTCCGGGTGGCCGGCCTGAATACGCGCCAGGCGCTGTTCTCGCTGTTCAAGCTGGCGATTCCGCTGGCCATCGCCACGTTTATCTTTGGCGAGTTCATCGGCCCCAAGGCCGAGCAGTACGCGCAGAAGGTCAAGCTCGAAGCGCTGGGCGCCACGGTTTCCGCAGGCTTTCGCTCCGGCGTGTGGGTCAAGGACCGCGACCGCGATGCCTCCAAGGGCCATGAGGTCACGCGCTTTGTCAACGTGGCCGGCCTGCGGCCCGACCAGAGCATCATCGGCGTCACCATTTATGAGTTCGACGACCAATATCGCCTGAGCGTGATCCGCGTGGCCAAGGAAGGCCGCTACCAGGGCAGCCAGTCCTGGCAGCTCACCGGCGTGACCGAAACCCACTTCCTGGAGCTGCCAAGGGGCGAACCCGGCAAGGCGGACGCCCTGGCGCCATCCTTCCGCGGCGAACAGCAAAGCGTGCCCGCCATGACCATGCGCTCCGAGCTGACGCCGCAGATCCTGTCGGTGCTGCTGGTGGAGCCGGAGCGCATGTCCACGCTGGACCTGTTCCGCTATATCCGCCACCTGCGCGACAACAAGCAAGATACCCAGCGCTACGAGATCGCCTTCTGGAAGAAAGTGATCTACCCGCTGACCCTGTTCGTGATGGTGGCGCTGGCCCTGCCCTTTGCCTACCTGCACGCGCGGGCCGGCGCGGTGGGCGTGAAGGTGTTCGGCGGCATCATGCTGGGGCTGTCCTTCCACTTGTCGAACACGCTGTTCTCGCATGTGGGGCTGCTGCATACCTGGCCACCGATCGTCTCGGCGCTGATCCCCGGGACGCTGTACCTGCTGGTAGCGCTTGGCGCGTTGCGCTGGGTGGACCGGCATTAAGCGCTAAGGTTCGAGGGTCAACTACCCCGGCCTAAAGGCCGGAGCTTGCAAAGGCAACTGAACAAGCTCGGGTTGACCAGGCAAAGCGGTAACCAACCCGCTACGTTGCGA
>NZ_BAAILO010000226.1:0-429 GCF_054589115.1 Cupriavidus sp. 8B
GCCTCGAGGGCGCAAGCGCGGCAAAGGCCGGCGCCGCGCCGGTGAGAACCGTCACGCCCCCTACTCCGGCAACATTGGCGTCCGCGCGGTCGCGCCTGCTGAACAGTGCCATCGCCGCGGCCCTCACCGTTGTGCCACGGACGCTGGCGCTGCCATCGGCGGCGTCGGGACCGGAGGCTGGAATGCTGGCTGGGGCATGGGCATCTGAGGCGCCGTCGGGAAGCCCGGCATCATCGCTGGGACCTGTGCAGGCAGCGGCGCGGCTGGCCTGGCTGTTGCTGCCTCGGGTCCACCCGCACGCCCGGACTCCAGTAGCACGGTCGCGTCCTCCTGCACCAACGGGGCGAATACTTTGGTCTTGCCTCGGGCAAACGTCGTGCCGGCTTCCGAAATGTCGGCCACAGTGAAGCCGCGCCACTTCGCGCCAAC
>NZ_BAAILO010000227.1:0-774 GCF_054589115.1 Cupriavidus sp. 8B
GCTGGAGAAGCTGCCGACGGCGATGGACTTGCGTGTTCACTTCGGCTCCCAGCTGCAGACCCTTTGGCCGGTCGCGTCCAAGGCCGAGCTCAAGGACGTCGCGATCTTTGGCACCGTCCCGCCAGAAGGCGCCGCCTCCCTGACGCATCCGGTTGTCTCGGGCGCCTGGGAAATCACCGGACCGCTGCGCAATCTGAGCGAGTTCAAAGGATTCGGTCCGCAGGTCGTGGTGAAAACCATCGAACTCGCCGTGAACCTGAACGCCGCTCCCGACCTCAAGCAATCGAAATTCATGTTGACGGTCAAAGGCGATGCCTTTGCCCGCAATTGAGAAGGAAGACTGAAATGCGTGCTTACCCGATGACAATCCGCCGCGCGAGCGTGGCGATGGTCGCAATCCTTGCCTGCGGCGCGGCGCTTGCCGATGACGACAAGTCGATCACGCAGAAGCTGATCGAGGCCGACGGCAAGGTTGCGCTGCAGAAGCTAGAGCAGGATCTTGCCAAGGCCGCCCCGGCTCCGGCCTTGACCGCCGCACCGGCTGGCGCCACAACGGTCAAGGCGCACGAGCGCTCGCCGCAGACGATTGCCCTCTATGGCGTCGACGGCCGCGCTGCCGGCGGCGCTGTGAACCTGCGGAGCTACGTCAGGTGGGGTGATCAGGTCTATCCCGCGCGCGTTGGCGCGAAGTGGCGCGGCTTCACTGTGGCCGACATTTCGGAAGCCGGCACGACGTTTGCCCGAGGCAAGACCAAAGTATTCGCCCCGTTGGTG
>NZ_BAAILO010000228.1:0-1837 GCF_054589115.1 Cupriavidus sp. 8B
ACCGAGCTTTGAGCACGCGGCGCGCATAATGCTTTGATTTCTCACGGTTATGCACGCGCGAGCGAGTCGATTACTGGGTACAGGCGACGGGGCTGACGTTGAGCAGGCGGAAGGCCTTTTCTTGAACTGGGGTCGGCCGCGTGATCATGATGATCTTTGCTTGCGGGTTGAGGGGGGTGTGACAGACGTTGTAAGCGAGCGTGGCCAGATCATCGAGCAACGTGCGGAAGCTGTGCACCGGCAAGCCGTCCTCGCCAAGCCTGGTGGCGTCCTTGATTTTCGCCTGGTCCGAGCGTCGTGCCTTGGCCACTGGCGAGGGCCGAGCCGCACGCGCGAGCTCGACGTATTCATCGTCGAACAGCATCGGCTTTAACTTCTCGCGCATGTGCCACTCGACGTAGTAGGCAAGCATGCACAGAAAGACGTGAGCGCGCACGCGCGCGGCGTTCCAATGGAATACGGGACGCACCTGCAGATCGACCGTCTTGAGCGAACGGAAGGCCCGCTCCACCACCGCCAGACCCTTGTAGGCCATCACGGCCGCCTCAGCCGGCAAGTCCGTTGCCGGCAGGCTCGTACGCACCACGTACAGGCCATCGAGTGCGGCCTCCTGCTGAATCTGTTCGGCCTTGCGTTCCCAGGTGAAGCTCGAGTCGGTGATGTTCAACTCGAAGTGCTTGCCCATCCTGAAGTGATCGATGACGCGGCCTACGCGTAGGGCAATCTCCTCGGTGCCCTTGAGGCGGTTGCGGGCACGCGTGGTCGCGTCGGTGATCTTCATCAACTCGGCTTCGGTGGCCTGCAGCAGCGCCTCGCGTTTGCGGCTGCGCTCCTCGGCCAGTAGCGGATTGCGACACACGATGAGCCGCTCGCCGGGGAACGCCTCGCTGGTCACCTCCAGCAGGTTGCGCTCATCGAATAGCGAGGGCTGGAAGGGACCCTTCTCCCGGGCAAGTGCGGCCATCTGCGGCGCGCGCAGGCTGCTCACCCAGTCCAGGCCAGCCGGGCGCAATACCGTGTCGATGCGCGCCTGCGTGAGCATGCCCCGGTCGCCCACCCACGCGAGCTTCTCGATGCCATAGCGGTTCTTGAGCTTGTCCACCTGCGAGGCCACGGTAGCCGGATCGGCGGTGTTGCCGGCGAAGACTTCGACCGCCACCGGACAGCCCTCAGGCGTGCAGACCAGACCGAACACGATCTGCGGGTCGTCGCGCTTGCCATCACGGCTGTAGCCGTGGGCGGCAAGCTCGCAGCAGCGTCCGGTCACCCACGTGGAAGTGAGGTCATAGAGCACCAACGTACTGCCGCTCAGATGCTGCCTGGCAAGGCGCTTTTCGATGCCTTCCTGAGCTTCTCCCAGCCAGTCGAGCGCGGCATAGACCTGCTCGAGTTCGACGTCGCCCAACTTGAGCAGCCGCGACAGCGAGTGGGCCGCGGTCTCGTCGCGCAACATGCGATGCGTGGCGAGCTTGGAAGCGGGAGACACCACCCGCGCCACCAGTAGTGCCATCACCACCGAGCGCAGCGCGGCCGGTGCCGAGGCAAACCACTGCTCGGCGCCGCAGGCGCGCGCCGCGCCAAGCACGGCGGCCACGTGTCCGTGTGGCAGGCTGCGCTCGATCACGAAGGCCTCATCGGCGGCCGACACCGCGACGCCACCGCGTAGCAGCACCTTCAAGCCTTCGATGACCTCGGCGGGCAGCGACGAGAGATTGGCGAGGGTGCGCTTCTTGACCGTGTTGCCGTCGCGATAGGACTCGCGCAGCAGGACGGCGGGGGGCGAGTTGCGGTTGGGGACGTGTTCGATATACATGAACACTTATTCAAGCACAAAGCT
>NZ_BAAILO010000229.1:0-561 GCF_054589115.1 Cupriavidus sp. 8B
CCGCTGAACGGGTGGAACGGGTGGGTTATGCGGACAAGCTGCGTCGAAGCGGCGGGAAGGTCTGCATTCCGAGGTGAGTTACAAGCGCCTGGAGCGCGGACGCTTCGTCTGGCCACAGGCCGACAGCGGCAAGATCCACCTGACGCAAGCGCAGTTGTCGATGCTGCTTGAGGGGATTAACCGGAAGCAGCCCGAACGCACCTGGCCTCCACTGTCGGTGTTGTAAACCATGCGGCATGTGCGTAAACTGCGCGCATGCCAATCCACCCCAGCGATCTCCCCGACGACATTGAGGCCCTGAAGGCCTTGGTGTTGGCACAGCGGGAATCGATCGCACTCATGGAACGGGCCTTGGCGGTCCGCTCCATGGAGATCGAGCAACTCAATCTGCAGCTCTCCAAGCTGATATGACTCCCCGTGTCAATCGAGATTGGTTTGATTCAGTTTCACAGTTGCATGTTGTTCCCCCAATTTCCTGGAGGGCGACGTAGCAGTAAGTCTCGACGGTGGATCACGCTTCTATGAGCGAGATTCTGTCAAGATTGCTTTTCCCGAAATTCT
>NZ_BAAILO010000230.1:0-1205 GCF_054589115.1 Cupriavidus sp. 8B
CTCCTGAGAAACAAGACTGGCGGCTGGGGTTAGGCGGCCACCTCTACCGGATTAACCTGAAACCCGAGGGCCGCGGCACGCCGTTTGAGCGCGGCGATGCTGCGCTGGCGCTGCTGTTCTTCGTAATGCTGCTGGCCCTGATCGACGAAGGCCTCGCCGCGGGTCAGCATGAAGTAGACCATGCGGGCGAGCTTGTGGGCGACGGCGGTATTGGCGCGGGGCTTGTCCATGCGCGCGCACAGGCGCCGGTAGAAGGCACCTAGCGCCGAATCGTTGCGCGACAGGCTCATCGCCGCGAGCTTAAGCGCCTGGCGCACCCGGTTGGTCGAGCGCCGGGTGCGCGCGCTGAGCACCTTGCCGCCGCTAATCTTGGTGCCCGGACACAGGCCGAGCCATGAACAGAAGTGCTTGACGTTGGCAAAGCGGCTGAGGTCCGGGCCGATCTCCGAGAGGATCGTCATGACCGTGGTGACCGCCAGGCCGTTGATGCGGGTGAGGTCGACCCCAGCCCAGCGCGCCAGCGCGGTGCGGGCGTCAAACTCCGGGGTATTCTTGCCGCGCCGCTTGCCCGGCCCGCCGAGTTCGACCTCGTGACAGCCCAGCGGCGCGAGCAACGCCTCGAGCTTCGCCTCGCACTCGATGATGCGCTGGGCCAGACTGTCGAACATCGCCAGGGCCTGCCCGAGCACGAACAGGTGCTCCTCGCGCCAGTTGCCCGTCAGCGCCCGCTCGATATCGGTCGCACTGGCCTTGACGTGGGCGTGGCGATGCCGGGCCAGCACCTTCGGGTCGCGCTCGCCCGCCACAATCGCGCGCACGATGGCCTGCCCGGTCATGCCCATGACGTCGCTGAGCACTTCGGTGAGCTGAAGGTTCATTTGCACCAGCGCCTTTTGCATGCGCTGCACCCAATTGGCCTGCTCGGTGAGCAGCACTTCGCGCTGTCGCACCACCGCGCGCACGACGCACACCTCGTCGCCGGGCCGCCACGCCGCGCGCAACAGCCCCAGGCTCATCAGCTTCTGCAGCCACTGGCAGTCGAGCACGTCGCTCTTGCGCCCGGGCACATACTTGAGCTGCCGCGCATCGACCAGCCAGACCGTCAGGCCGCGCCGCTCCAGTACCTCATAGATTGGGATCCAGTACACGCCGGTGGACTCGAGCGCGACCGTGTCCACGCCGCACGCCAGCAGCCAGTCGGCCAG
>NZ_BAAILO010000231.1:0-386 GCF_054589115.1 Cupriavidus sp. 8B
TATTGAGACTTGTATAAATCATGACAACCGATTCGAGTCTGACGCGTTATCTGATCAAGGCGTTGATCGGGAGTCGATTGCATGGCTGGGAAGATGGACGAAGCGACCAGAAAGCGGGTTCGCGCTGGACGGATGCTGTTAGCGAACAAGCCGGTCGCGGAGGTTGCGGCTGCGGTGGGCGTGGCACGGCAGACGGTGTACACGTGGAAGGCGCGACTGGACGAAGGCGGCATCGACGCGCTGCGCACCATGGCCCGTGGACGGCCGTCGTTGCTCGACGACGCCCAGCGCGAGCAGTTGTGTCGTGCCTTGCTGCAGCGCCCCACCGAGCATGGCTTTGGCACCGAACTGTGGACGCTCAAACGGGTGCGTCTACTCATCGAGCA
>NZ_BAAILO010000232.1:0-810 GCF_054589115.1 Cupriavidus sp. 8B
AGCTCCTGTTCGAGGTTCCTACAAACAAAAAAAGCCCGCTCCGACATGGCGGAAGCGAGCTTGTTCGCAGGAAAACCCGTCGCCACGCCCCTTCCGGGGGCGTGGCGAACAGGGAGCGATGCGCGAATGCGCAGGCTCTATGTGAGGACGTAAAGTCGTCCTCGTGCAGCAAGGTCACGCTGCACTTCAACCCATTTAGAACACAAGGTTCTCCGCAGGGGTCACGGATCAGCCTACGACGGCCGTTCTGCCCAGGAGGGGCCAAGAGAGAGAGACGCCACATGGTCCCGAGCTCGAACGGTGTCCACAGTGCATGCGGAAGCAGCACTGATGCAGGACGCGTATTACGGCTGATGGATGGGGAGCAAACGGCGAAGATGCTCATCAAAATGAAATGTCCACACCGGTAGCCAACCGGTCGGCGCATGCGCTAAGGCACGACTTGAGAAATGCAATGGACTCGCTGCGGAGTCAGGTCGATGCGTCGGAGACGCGAGAAGTGAGAGCATTATGCACTGATTGTGCCCTCATACAAAGCGCGTAACCTCGCGAAAATCGCATACCTTACGCAGCGCACCTTCGCCCTGTCCTGACCGAAAATCTCCCCCGAGAGAGACTCACGAGTATGGACATGGCCGAGCAGCCAGGGGAATTCCCTGCCAACCCACCTGAACCCCCATCCAGCGCGCTGCACGCCGCTGCCCCGGATGGCCCCGCACCGGACACCGGCCTCAAGCCCATCACGCGGCTCATCAGCGAGGACCGCATCTCGCGCATCGTGCCCGAGACCACGACGAAGGTTGAGGTGTC
>NZ_BAAILO010000233.1:0-5962 GCF_054589115.1 Cupriavidus sp. 8B
CATCGCCAGCGCAACCGCCTGGGTCTGGCTATCTCAGGCACGTTTGCTCGTACGCCGATTGACCAATGCCTGAATTTGTCCTCACCCTCTTTGCCGGTCAAAGAAAAGTGACCGGCAGCCCCCGCAGGGGGATGTCGTATGGCACTTGGGTGCAAAAGCCAACGCCGATCAAGACGAACCAAAGAGCCAGCACACCCGAGCACTTGGGTGCAAAAGCCAACACCGATCAAGACCAACCAAAGCACCCGCGCATACGAGCCCTTGCGCCCAAAAGCCAACGCCGAGCACTCCCCCCCCCAGCCTCCCCCAAACCTTTTGCTACACTGCCCCCCAAACATTCCGGTTGAAGCCAATGAACGCCCAAGAAGTTGCCTCCTACCTGCAGACCAATCCCCAGTTCTTCGAAGACAACGCCGAACTGCTGGCCGCTGTGCAACTCACCAGCCCCCACAGCCACCGCGCGGTGTCCCTGCAGGAGCGCCAGATGGAAATCCTGCGCGAGAAAAACAAAGGCCTGGAGCTGAGGCTGGCGGACCTGGTCCGCCACGGCCACGACAACGACCGTACCCAGCAGCGCATGCATGCCTGGCAACTGCGCCTGCTGGCCGAGGTGGACTCGCACGCGCTGCCGTATGCGGTGCAGGACGGGCTGCAGCAAGTGTTCGACGTGCCGGGCGTGGCGCTCAAGCTGTGGAATGTGGCCGAGGCCTACGCGCATATGGAAGTGGCCCAGGGCGCAAGCGACGACGTCCGCCTGTTTGCCGAGGGCCTGCGCGCGCCGTATTGCGGCGCCAACAGCGGCTTCGAGGCAGCGGCCTGGCTGGAGCGCGAGGATATCGCCTCGCTGGCCATGGTGACGCTGCGCGTGCCCACGCGCGACGCCGGCACGCTTGGCGCGGCCTTTGGCCTGCTGGTGCTGGGCTCGCCCGAGGCGAGGCGCTTCCATGAGGGCATGGGCACGGCCTACCTGGCGCAGATCGGCGAAGTGGCCGGCGCCGCGCTGAACCGCCTGCGCGACTGATGACCGCGAGCCGCGCGCGCAAGGCCGCTTCGCCTGCGGCGAAGAAGCCGGCCGCGCGCAAGGAAGCCGCCGAGGCGCCCCTGGACAAGCAGCCGCCCGACCCGCTGGTGCTGCGCTACCTCGACTGGCTCGCCAGCAGCCGCAAGCTGGCTGCCCACACCCTGACCAACTACGCCCGCGACCTGTCGGTGCTGCAGGCGCACGCCGCGCGCCATGCGCCGGGCATCGCGCTGTTGTCGCTGCAGACCCACCATATCCGCGCCTTTGCCGCGCGCATGCACGGCGGCGGCCTGGCCGGCACCAGCATTGCCCGCACGCTGTCGGCGTGGCGCGGCTTCTTCCTGTGGGCCGCGCGTCATGGCCTGGGCGTGGAGGCCAACCCGGTCGACGGCGTGCGCGCGCCAAAATCCGGGCACCGGCTGCCCAAGGCCTTGTCGGTGGAGCATGCGGTGGCGCTGGTCTCGCACAACGCCGGCGACGGCGCCGAGGGCCGGCGCGACCAGGCCGTCTACGAGTTGTTCTACTCCAGCGGCCTGCGCGTGTCGGAGCTGGTGCAACTGGATGCGCGCTATACCGAGGACGGGGAATACCGCTCAGCCGGCTGGATCGACATGGACGGCGCCGAGGTCACGGTGATCGGCAAGGGCTCGCGACGGCGCACCGTGCCCGTCGGCAGCAAGGCCATGGAAGCGCTGCGCGCGTGGCTGGCGGTGCGCATTGAACTGTTGCGCCCCGGCGCGCTGCCGGATGACGCGCATGCGCTGTTCCTGAGCGTGCGCGGGCGGCGTTTGCCCGTGCAAACGGTGCAGTTGCGCATCAAGCAGCAGGCGATCCGGGCCGGCGTGCCGACCGACGTGCATCCGCACATGTTGCGGCATTCCTTTGCCACCCATGTGCTGCAATCCTCGGGCGACCTGCGCGCGGTGCAGGAGATGCTCGGGCACGCCAGCGTGGCCACCACCCAGATCTATACCGCGCTGGATTTCCAGCACCTGGCCAAGGTTTACGACAAGGCGCACCCGCGCGCGGGCAGGGCGCACTCGGCGCCCGCGCCGGTTGTTGCGCCGAAGGCCGTGGAAGACGGCAAAGACGCCGAAGACACCGAAGACGGGAAGGACGACTAGCCCTCCCACTGCGCCAGGATGCCGCGGAAGGCTTCCATCTCCGGCAGCAGCCAGGCGCGGAACGCCTTCACCTTGGGCGCCTCCAGCATGCCGGCCGAGCAGACGAAGTAGAGCAGCCACGGGCAGGTAATGCTCACATCGAAGAGCCGCACCACGCGCCCCGACAGCAGGTCGTTATAGGCCAGCGACGAGCGGATCAGCGCAATGCCCTGGCCCGCGGCGGCTGCCTGCAGCAGCAGCGAGGAGTCCTCCAGCAGCAGGCCCTTGCGCGGCTCCGGCCAGTCCAGGCCGGCGGCTTCGAACCACGGCTTCCACGGGTCGCCCTCGCCGCGCAGCAGCGACATGCCTTTCATGTCCTGCGGCCGCCCCGGCAGCTTGCCGCCGTTGAAGGCAGGGCTGCAGACCGGGAAGAACACATCGTCCAGCAGCTTCTCCACATACAGGCCGGGATAGTCGCCGCTGCCCATGCGCAGCGCGATGTCGACTTCCTCGCGCCCGAAATCCACCAGCGTGTTGGACGACAGCAACTCCACGTCCAGCTCGGGATGCTGCTCGATAAAGCTGCCGATGCGCGGCGTGAGCCAGCGCGCGGCAAACGACGGCATGGTGCTGATGGTGAGGCGCTTGTCCCGGTTGCCGGCCTGCAGCGCGCGGGTGGCGTCGGCGATCTCCAGCAGGGCTTCGCGCACGCGCCCGGCGTAGGCCCGACCGCCCGGGGTCAGGGTCACGCGCTTGCCGTTGCGCTCGAACAGGGCCTGCCCCAGCTCTTCCTCAAGCGCGCGGATCTGGTGGCTGACCGCGCCATGGGTGACGAACAGCTCGGTGGCCGCGCGTGAAAAACTCTCGTGGCGGGCAGCCGCCTCGAACGCGCGCAGCGCAGTCAGCCCCGGCAGGCGCGGCAGCTCGCGGTGCCAGCCACGTGGCAAATCTCTCTCCCATGCTCCCTTCAGCGCCATCATCCACCTCGTCTTATGTGAGCTTACCTAACAAGAACAAGGAAAATATATCGTTTTGGAAGGGGACCGGCAATCACTAGAATGCAATGCATCGGGGCGCTACCCGCACCGGTGCCGATCCAGTACCAGGCAAGACCAAGCATCAGCCTGCCAAGGCTGGCCTGATCGGCGGCCGCCCATTCCGGGCAAGCGGGCGAGGCAGCCGACGATGTCAGCGAAGGATGCCCAACATGAAAACATTGCTCACAACGACCCTGTTCACCCTGAGCCCGGGCGAAGTTACCTCCCTTTCCATCCACGCCGCCCAGCGCCTGCGCGTGGAAGAGGCCACGGGGGTCGACGTCTGGGTCACCCGTGAAGGCGACTCGGAAGATTACTGGCTGCGTTGCGGCGGCAGCCTGCTGCTCGCCAGCGGCGACGAAATCACGCTCAGCGTGGACCCGCGCGCCGCCGAGCCGGTACGCCTGGCCCTGATCGCCGAAGCCCGCCGGCCGGCGGCAACCAGCGTGTCGCACCTGGTGGCGCGCATGGCGCGGCGTTTGGTTCGAGGCACCGAGTGGACGCCTAACCAGGACCAGGTCACGGCCTCCTGAGCCAGCGCGGGAGGATGCGGATGGCCGCGCACGCGGCCATCTGCGGTTGGTCCATTCCAGGCCGGCAAGCAGGGACGCAACAACAGCGTCATGAAGACACAACGAAAGACACACCAAAAATGGGGCGGCCTCCTGTGAGATCCGCCCCTTTTCGCTAAACTGCCGGGATGCAATCGATACAAGTCATCGAGCAGGGCCGGCAAGCCTACGAACCCTGTTTCGACGCGATGCGTGCCTTTACCGCCGCACGCACCCCCGATACCCCTGACCAGATCTGGCTGGTCGAGCATCCCCCGGTCTACACCCTTGGCCAGGCGGGAGATCCCGCGCACCTGCTCGCCCCTGACGAGACGATTCCCGTGGTGCGGATCGATCGAGGCGGACAAATCACTTATCACGGTCCGGGGCAGGTCGTGGCCTACCTGCTGCTCGACCTGCGCCGCCGCCACCTGATGGTGCGCGAGCTCGTCCATTCGATCGAGCAAGCCGTGCTGGACACGCTCGCGTCGTATAATCTCGCAGCCGAACGCAAGCCCGGCGCGCCTGGTATCTACCTTTCCGAAGGCCAGCACCAGGGCGCCAAGATCGCCGCGCTCGGCCTCAAGATCCGCAATGGCTGCAGCTATCACGGCGTCAGCCTCAACGTGCAGATGGACCTCGCGCCCTTCCTGCGCATCAACCCCTGCGGCTATGCCGGCCTGGAAACGGTCGACATGGCAACGGCGGGCGCCACCGTCAACGTGGCCGATGCGGCGGGTGCGTCCCGCCTGCCCGTGACCGCGGCACAACAAGCCGATATCGCGCGGCGCCTTGCGGCGGCGCTGTGTGAAGTGCTGGCAGAGGCGCAAGAGCGCGCCCTGGCGGCCCAACGGAATACCGCCGCGGCCCTGGCCACTTAGTCATCCAGCCGAATATGCACGCACCGCGCGTGCGGAGAACTCTATGAGCGACGCCCTGATCGCCACTTCCAGCGAAGCCCCGCAACCCCAGGCGGAGCAGTACGACCCGACCCGCAAGCAGAAGTCGGCCGACAAGACCGCGCGCATCCCCATCAAGATCGTGCCGGCGGAGAAGCTCAAGAAGCCCGAGTGGATCCGCGTCAAGGCGGCCACCGGCAGCTCGCGCTTCTACGAGATCAAGGACATCCTGCGCGCCAACAACCTGGTGACGGTCTGCGAGGAAGCCAGCTGCCCGAACATTGGCGAATGCTTCGGCAAGGGCACGGCCACGTTCATGATCATGGGCGACAAGTGCACCCGCCGCTGCCCGTTCTGCGACGTCGGCCACGGCCGCCCCGATCCGCTGGATGCCAACGAGCCGGGCAACCTGGCCCGCACCATCGCCCAGCTCAAGCTGAACTACGTGGTGATCACCAGCGTCGACCGCGACGACCTGCGCGATGGCGGTGCCCAGCACTTTGTCGATTGCATCACGCTGACCCGCGAGCTGTCGCCGGCCACCCGCATCGAAGTGCTGGTGCCGGACTTCCGTGGCCGCCTGGACAAGGCGCTGGACATCCTGCAGGCCGGCCCGCCGGACGTGATGAACCACAACATGGAAACCGTGCCCCGCCTGTACAAGCAGGCACGCCCGGGCGCTGACTACGCGCACTCGCTCAAGCTGCTGCAAGAGTTCAAGCGCCGCAACCCCACTGTGGCCACCAAGTCCGGCCTGATGGTTGGCCTGGGCGAGACCGACGAGGAAATCCTCGAAGTCATGCGCGACATGCGCGCCCACGACATCGACATGCTGACCATCGGCCAGTACCTGGCGCCGTCGGGCCACCACCTGCCGGTGATGCGCTACGTGCATCCGGACACCTTCAAGATGTTCGAGGCCGAGGCCTACAAGATGGGCTTCACCCACGCCGCCGTGGGCGCCATGGTGCGCAGTTCATACCACGCCGACGAGCAGGCGCATAAGGCCGGGTTCGCCTGAGTCCGGCTGCGCGCCATCGCGCGCGCCAGCCGGTTTGCTCCCCTCTCCCGCGTGCGGGAGAGGGGTTGGGGGAGAGGGCGGGCGCTCGTTACGCCGTCGTGCTGGAAAAAACAGCTGGCTTCGCTTCAGGTGGTTCCTAGCTGATATGACTCCCCGTGTCAATCGAGATTGGTTTGATTCAATTTCACAGTTGCATGTTGTTCCCCAATTTCCTGGAGGGCGACGTAGCAGTATGTCTCGACGGTGGATCACGCTTCTATGAGCGAGATTCTGTCAAGATTGCTTTTCCCGAAATTCTTATAACGTGTCTACTTGTGTTCGGTCTGAAGT
>NZ_BAAILO010000234.1:0-44921 GCF_054589115.1 Cupriavidus sp. 8B
TTGTTCCATCAGGCGCTTGGCGGCGCTCTTGCTGCCCATGGCGCGGATGCTCGATGCCGGCGGGCCAATGAAGACGAGGCCGGCTTCGGCGCAGGCATCGGCGAAGCCATCGTTTTCAGAAAGGAAGCCGTAGCCCGGATGGATGGCCTGCGCACCGGTGGCTTTGGCCATTTCGATGATGTGGTCGCCGCGCAGGTAGCTGTCGCGCGCGGCGGCGCCGCCGATATGCACGGCCTCGTCGCATAGCGCCACGTGGCGCGCGTTGGCGTCGGCGTCGGAGTAGACGGCCACCGTGCGGATGCCGAGGCGGCGGCAGGTGGCTGCCACGCGGCAGGCGATTTCGCCGCGATTGGCGATCAGGATCTTGTTGAACATGACTGTTCCTAGTTTTTTCGTTCAGGCGGCGCGGCTGCGGTGGCCGCGCGGCGGGTGCGCTCGATTGGCTGGGTGCATTGGCTCAGGCAGGCCGCCAGGACGGCGAGCGCTTCTCCAGGAAGGAGCGGACGCCTTCGCGGCCTTCTTCCGACGCGCGGATCGCGGCAATGCGGTCGGCGGTATCCGCCAGCAGCGCATCGTCGATGGCCCGGCCGGACACTTCCTGCACCAGCCGCTTGCTCTCGCGCACGGCGTTGGGGCTGTTGGCTACCAGCGCGGCGGCCAGCTCGTCCACCTTGGCGTCCAGCGTGTCGCCCGGCACCACCTCATGCACAAAGCCAAGCCGCAGCGCCTCGGCCGCGCCGAAGCGCTCGGCGGTGATGAAGTAGCGGCGCGCTGCCTGCTCGCCCATGGCACGGATCACGTAGGGGCTGATGGTGGCGGGCAGCAAGCCCAGGCGTGCTTCCGACAGGCAGAAATTCACCGTCTCCGCGGCCACGGCGATGTCGCAGGCGGCAACCAGGCCCACGCCGCCCGCATAGGTGTCACCGTGGATACGTGCGATCACCGGCTTGGGACAGGCCCAGATGGTGTGCAGCATCTGCGCCAGCGTGAGCGCATCCGACCGGTTCTCGTCATGCGAGTAGCCGGCCATCTTCTTCATCCAGTTCAGGTCGGCGCCCGCGCAGAAGGCCGGGCCACTGCCCGCCAGCACGATGGCGCGCACCGTGGGCTCGCTGCCGAGCGCGCGAAAGGCGCCGGTGAGCTCGGCGATCACGGTTTCGTTGAAGGCGTTGCGCACGTCCGGCCGGTTCAGCGTGACGGTGGCCACGTGCTGCGCGGCGGTGACGGTAAGGGTGGTGAATTCCATGGTGGTGTCCTGTACGGTTCGGTCCGGTCAGATTCGGTATCGGTGGCTCTTGCGTGTGTAATTGCGCAAGCAATTACATGCGGAACACGCCGAACTTCATCTCGCCGATGGGCGCGTTCAGGCTGGCCGACAGGCCCAGGCCCAGCACCGTGCGGGTTTGCGCGGGATCGATCACGCCGTCATCCCACAGCCGCGCGCTGGCGTAGTAGGGGTGGCCCTGGTGCTCGTACTGGTCGCGGATCGGTTGCTTGAACTTGTCCTCGTCTTCCGCGCTCCAGCTACCGCCCCTGGCCTCGATGCCGTCGCGGCGCACGGTAGCCAGCACGCTGGCCGCCTGCTCCCCGCCCATCACCGAGATCCGCGCGTTCGGCCACATCCACAGGAAGCGTGGCGAGTAAGCGCGCCCGCACATGCCGTAGTTGCCCGCGCCAAACGAGCCGCCGATGATCACCGTGAACTTCGGCACCTGCGCCGTCGCCACCGCCGTCACCATCTTGGCGCCATTGCGCGCAATGCCTTCGTTCTCGTACTTGCGCCCCACCATGAAGCCGGTGATGTTCTGCAGGAACACCAGCGGGATCTTGCGCTGGCAGCACAGCTCGATAAAGTGCGCGCCCTTGAGCGCGGACTCCGAGAACAGGATGCCGTTGTTGGCGATGATGCCAACCGGATAGCCCCAGATCCGCGCAAAGCCGCACACCAGCGTGGTGCCGTAGCGCGCCTTGAACTCGTCGAAGTCCGAGTCGTCCACGATGCGCGCAATCACCTCGCGCACGTCATAGGGCTTGCGCGTGTCGGTGGGGATCACGCCGTACAGCTCCTCCACCGGATAGCGCGGGGGCAGGGGCTCGTGCAGGCGGATCTGGTCCGGCTTGCGGCGGTTCAGGTGCTGCACGATATTGCGCGCCAGCGACAGCGCATGCGCGTCGTTCTGCGCAAAGTAATCGGCCACGCCAGACAGGCGCGTGTGCACATCGGCGCCGCCCAGGTCCTCGGCGGTGACTTCCTCGCCAGTGGCCGCCTTCACCAGCGGCGGGCCGCCCAGGAAGATGGTGCCCTGGTTCTTGACGATGATCGATTCATCGCTCATGGCCGGCACATAGGCGCCGCCGGCCGTGCACGAACCCATCACCACCGCGATCTGCGGGATGCCCGCCTTGGACAGATTGGCCTGGTTATAGAAGATGCGGCCAAAGTGGTCGCGGTCCGGGAACACGTCGTCCTGGTTGGGCAGGTTGGCGCCGCCCGAGTCCACCAGGTAGATGCAGGGCAGGTTGTTCTGCTCGGCGATTTCCTGCGCGCGCAGGTGCTTGCGCACGGTGAGCGGGTAGTAGGTGCCGCCCTTGACGGTCGCGTCGTTGCAGACGATCACGCATTCCTGCCCGGCCACGCTGCCGATACCGGTGATGATGCCCGCGCCCGGCGCGGCATTGTCGTACATGTCGTAAGCCGCGAGCTGCGACAGTTCCAGGAACGGCGTGCCCGGATCCAGCAGTTGCTGCACACGCTCGCGCGGCAGCAGCTTGCCGCGCCCGAGGTGCTTGGCGCGGGCTTCCTCGCCGCCGCCTTCCGCCAGATTGGCGATCTTCGCCTTGAGGTCGGCGACCAGCGCCTGCATGGCGTCGGCATTGGCGCGGAAGGATTCCGAGCGCGCATTGAGTTTGGTTTCGAGCGTGGGCATAAGGTATCGGTCTCGGGTCTTTGTGCTTGTGGCTGGTGCTGTGAGTGCGCAGGCGTCGGCTGGATGCTCAGGCCGTTTCGGCGTAGAGCTCGCGCCCGATCAGCATGCGGCGGATTTCCGAGGTGCCGGCGCCGATCTCGTACAGCTTGGCGTCGCGCCACAGGCGGCCCACCGGGTAGTCGTTGATATAGCCGTTGCCGCCCAGGATCTGCACGGATTCGCCGGCCATCCAGGTTGCCTTCTCGGCGGTGTACAGGATCACCGCGGCGCAGTCCTTGCGCACCTGGCGCACGTGTTCGGTGCCGAGCGAGTCGAGATTCTTGCCCACCGTGTACAGGTAGCTGCGTGCCGCCTGCAGCGTGGTGTACATGTCGGCCACCTTGCCCTGGATCAGCTGGAATTCGCCGATGCTCTGGCCGAACTGCTTGCGGTCGTGGATGTACGGCGTGATCACGTCCATGCACGCCTGCATGATGCCTACCGGGCCGCCGGAGAGCACCGCGCGCTCATAGTCCAGCCCGCTCATCAGCACCTTGGCGCCCAGGTTCTCGCCGCCAAGGATGTTCTCCACCGGCACTTCCACGTCCTGGAACACCAGCTCCCCCGTGTGCGAGCCGCGCATGCCGAGCTTGTCCAGCTTCTGCGCCACCGAGAAGCCCTTCATGCCCTTCTCGACGATAAAGGCGGTCATGCCGCGCGCGCCAAGGTCCGGCTCGGTCTTGGCGTAGACCACCAGCACGTCGCAGTCCGGGCCGTTGGTGATCCACATCTTGGTGCCGTTGAGCACGTAGTGGTCGCCCTTGAAGTCCGCGCGCAGCTTCATGCTCACCACGTCGGAGCCGGCATTGGGCTCGCTCATGGCCAGCGCGCCGATCCAGTCGCCGGAGACCAGCTTGGGCAGGTATTTCGCCTTCTGCGAAGCGGTGCCGTTGCGGTGGATCTGGTTCAAGCACAGGTTGGAGTGCGCGCCGTAGGACAGGCCGACCGAGGCCGAGGCGCGGCTGATCTCTTCCATGGCGATCATGTGGGCGAGGTAGCCCATATTGGCGCCGCCGTACTCCTCTGCCACCGTGATGCCGAGCACGCCGAGGTCGCCCATCTTCTTCCAGGCATCCATAGGGAACTGGTCGGTGCGGTCGATCTCTGCCGCGCGCGGGGCCAGTTCGGCTTGCGCCCAGTTGCGCACGGATTCGCGCAGCATGTCGATATCTTCGCCGAGATGGAAATTGAGGCCTGGGAGTTCGTTCATGGGAGTGCTCGTTATCGTGTTGAGTGGGGCTGCCGGGGAGCGCAGCCCGATGTCAAATGAAAGTGGGATTGGAATCAGGCGGTCTTGGTCTCGTCCAGCCCGAGTTCCAGCGTCATGCGCTCGCGCATCACGAACTTCTGCACCTTGCCGGTAATGGTCATGGGCATCTCGTCGACAAAGCGGATATAGCGCGGAATCTTGTAGTGCGCGATCTGGTCGCGGCAGAAAGCACGGATATCGTCCTCTGTCGCCGTCTCGCCCGGCTTGAGCACGATCCATGCGCAGACTTCCTCGCCGTACTTGGGATCGGGCACGCCAAACACCTGCACCGCCTGCACCTTGGGGTGGCGGAACAGGAATTCCTCGATCTCGCGTGGGTAGACGTTCTCGCCGCCACGGATCAGCATGTCCTTCACGCGGCCGACGATATTGCAGTAGCCTTCTGCGTCGATGGTGGCGAGGTCGCCCGTATGCATCCAGCCATCGCGGATCGCCTCGCGGGTGCGCGGCTCATCGTCCCAGTAACCCTGCATCACCGAATAGCCGCGCGTGCACAACTCGCCCTTTTCGCCAACGGGCACGATCTCGCCCATGCCGTCCACCAGTTTCACTTCAAGATGCGGCTGGATCAATCCCACCGTGGTCACGCGCTTGTCGAGCGGATCGGTGGTGGAACTCTGGAAGGACACCGGGCTGGTCTCGGTCATGCCATAGGCAATCGTCACTTCCGCCATATGCATCTGCGAGATCACGCGCTTCATCGTCTCGATGGGGCAGGGCGAGCCCGCCATGATCCCGGTGCGCAGCGTGGAGAAATCGTACTTGGCAAAATCCGGATGATCCAGCTGCGCGATGAACATGGTCGGCACGCCGTGCAAGGCCGTGCAGCGCTCCTCGCTGACCGCGGCCATGGTCGCCGCCGGCTCGAACGCCTCGCCGGGGAACACCATGCAGGCGCCGGTGGACACGCAGGCCAGCACGGCCAGCACCATGCCGAAGCAGTGATAGAACGGCACCGGGATGCACAGCTTGTCCTGCTCGGAGAAGCGCATCGCCATGGCGATGAAGCGCGCGTTATTGACGATGTTCCGGTGCGTCAGCGTGGCGCCCTTGGGCGCGCCTGTGGTGCCGCTGGTGAACTGGATATTGATCGGGTCGTAGCGGTCCAGCTGCTCGCTGATCGCGTCCAGCTCGCCGGTGAGGGCATGCGTGCCATGCGCAAGCAGCGCATCGTAGTTCAGCATGCCGGGCGTGCGCGCGCCGCCCATGCGGATCACCCAGCGCAGCGCGGGCAAGCGCGCCGCCTGCAGCGCGCCCGGCTCGCAGCTTTGCAGCTCCGGCGCCAGCGTCTGCAGCATCTCCAGGTAACGCGACGTCTTGAACGACTCCGCCGCCACGATGGCTTTGCAGCCCACCTTGTTCAGCGCATATTCCAGCTCCGCCAGGCGGTAAGCCGGATTGATGTTCACCAGCACCAGCCCGAGGCGCGCGGTTGCGAACTGCGTCACCAGCCACTCCACCCGGTTCGGGGACCAGATCCCGATGCGGTCCCCGCGCTCCAGGCCCAGCAGGCGCAAGCCCCCGGCCATGGCGTCCACCACCTGCGCAAACTCCCGCCAGCTCCAGCGGATGCCCTGCTCGCGGAACACCACCGCCTCGCGATCCGGGAAACGCTCCACGGTTTCGGCAAGCAATGCCGGCACCGTCAGCTCGGACAGGGGAATATCAGTCACGCCCCGTACATGGGAGAGCCCGCCAATGGGCAAGATCGTTGGGCTAGCGGCACCCTGCATCGTCATACTCGTCTCCAAAGCGCTGTCGCAATATTGTCTGTATCCCGGTTTCTTGAGGTTTAATCAACTTTGTTGAGTGGGACTCAAGTCGGGGAATGCGCATATATTCTGGCCTTCTTCCCGTCCTGTAGCGCATCGAGACGGTGGCGTTGACTGGAAAAGTACACGCAGACTCGAAAAATTGCAACCACGAATTGAGTAAAGATCAATTACAATCCGGTGACGGGGGCGAGCGGCCCCCAAGGCGTGCCCGGGCATCCGTTTTTTGCTGCGCCGCACTATAATCGCCGGCTTCCGGCAAGCGAGGTAACACGTCGATGGACGACATCATGGTGCGGCGCCGCGTCCCCGCGAGCGCCAAGGCGGAGCAACGCATCCGCGACATCCTGCGCGTGGCCCGCGAAGTCTTTGCCGAGATGGGCTACGAGCGCGCCACCACCACCGAGATCGCCCAGCGCCTGGGCATCTCCGAAGCCACGGTGTTTACCTACTTCCACGGCAAGCGCGAGTTATGCGTGCGGGTGATCGAGGACTGGTACGACGAAATCATCGCGGCGGTGGAAGACGGCATGCCGCGCGACCAGAGCACCAAGGCGCAGCTCGAGTTCTTCGTGCACACGCACCTGCGGCTGTTCCTGATCCAGGGCACCGGGTTATGTGCGCTGGTGCTCTCCGAAGGCCGCGCCAGGGGGCCGGGGCTGGGCGAAGTGTTCGTGCCGCTGCAACGGCGGTACACCGCGCCGCTGATGGATATGCTGGCGCGCGCGCGGGAAAGCGGGGAGATCCGGGCCGACCTGCCGCTGAGCTTGCTGCGCTCGGCTATCTTCGGGCCGATGGAACACATTCTTTGGGACGCAATCGCCAGGCAACGGCCGGTGGATATCGAGCGGACCGCCAAGGATATCGTGGCGCTGCTCTGGCCGGCGTTGCTGCCTCCTGACCTGGAGGTGGCAGCGCTGCGGGAGTTTTACGGAGAAGTGGGGGCGGCTTTGCGGCGGGTGGAGGGGGGCGCGAAATAGGGCTCCCGGTAGCTCCCGGTAGTGCTGCGGCGTTGGCGAGATCAGGTGGCCGTGCCCGCCCGACGGCCTCCATGTCGAGCGAGGATTGCGCAATCAACTCGCGCGCGACTAAGCCGTGCGCTGCGCCCGCGACAGGCCGGATGCGGACCAGAGTGGGACATTCCCGGACATTCTAGCGGGGCGCTGTCCGGCTAAGCGTTGCGCGTTGAGCGGCAGCATCGAGGTGTCCGCCCAGGGAGCAGTTCGGGAACCGCCAACCCCTGTGTGTGGCGCGGCCCAACAGCACTGACGGCGTGGCTTCCTTCCGAAGCACATTCGGGCGCTTTTTCGCCCTTCCGGCGCCGGCATGGGAAATGCGTAAAGGGGTATAAGCGCCGGCTTTGAGACTGGCGCCCGGGTTTCCCCATTCGCCGGATCATCGGTTCGGCGTCCGCTGCTTCGTTGAAGTCAAGGTTAGCCATGCAAAATCTGTCCATTCTGGCAATCTGCCTGCTTGTTGTCCTGGCCTGCATGACCGCGTTCATCTGCCTTTCAGGTGCATTCACGCTGCGCGACACCGAGTACGGGAGCGGCACGGCGGTGTTTTGCTTTATCGAGGGGTACGTTTGTTGAGGCCAGCTTCGTCACTGTCGACCGGACCGACCGGACCGGTGAAACCGGTGGAATAATTCGGCCGCCAGAAGCGTTTACCGTGATGGCAGGGTGCGTAGCGCATGCACGTGCTTGAGCTATGCTGGAAGGGTTCCTGGCCCGGGAACACAACCCGCGCTGACGATGGAGAATGGTCATGCAATATCGCTTAGCCAGGTGGATATGGACTACCGCCGCTGCGGTCGCGTTGTGCGCCTGCGCATCCCTGCAGCCGGTCGAGACCGCGCAAAAAATGATCGGCGGCCCGGAGAGCGCCGTGCGTGACACCTTTGGCAAGCCCACGGAGACCTACCAGCTCGCCGGCGGCACCAGCCGCTGGATCTACTCGAAGCAGCCGCTCGGCTTCGCCGTCTACGCGGCGGATTTCGATGCCAGCGGAAACCTCACCGGGTTCCGCCAGATGTTGACCGAAAAAGAGATCTATGAGGCGCGTCCAGGGACGTGGACCAAACAGGACGTGGCCCAACGTTTCGGGCTACCTCGCGAACCGGTCGAGTACTACCCGCTGATGAAGCGCGAGGCATGGTCGTACCGGATGTATATCGGCGCCTACCAGCCGGCCCACTTCAGCGCCTACTTTGACGATCGCGGGGTGCTGGATCGCACGATGATCATTGTCGATCCGCTTGGGGGCGACAGCCACACCAGCAGCAAGTGATTGCTGCCCGCCAAGGGACCCATCCCCTGCTGGCGTTGAATCGCCGCTCCTGTCCACTCGGATCGTCGGGGCGGGGTGACGGCGGCTATCGACCGCCGCTGGGCTCGCCTCCCAGCCGCGCCTCGATCCCTCCCATCAACCGCTCGACCCAAATCCGCAGCAGCCCATTGGACGGCGCTATCAACGCCGAATACCCCACAATCCGATACACCTCACCCCGCCGTATCTTGGGCACCTTCGCCGGATCCAGCCAATCGTCATTGTTGACCAACAGCAGCAGGGTCTCCAATCCGATAAGCACCGGCCACAAACAGGCCAGCCGCAATCGCACAGAGAACGCCGGAATGGCAAACGTGTAGTCAACCGCCTCGCGAAAATGCGCCAGCGTCTTGCGGATCAACTCGAACAAGAGCGGCTTCGCACGCGCGGAATTGCTCGGCACCAACAGGTCCTGCGGCGTCAGTCCATGCCGATCCAGCATCTGCCCAGGCAGGTAGCAGCGGCCGATACGCAGATCCTTGGCGCAGTCCCGCAGCACATTGGTCATTTGCAACGCCTTGCCAAAACGAACCCCTCGCAGCAGCATCGCCTCTGAATCCCCTTTGAGGGTTCCGGGCATATGTGCGTAGGTCATCTTGGTCCAGAACTCGCCCACGCATCCCGCGACCAGGTAGGTGTAGCGGTCCAGCTCCTGCCATTCGCGCAGCACGCCAATCTGCCCGGAGTTTTCATCAGGGAAGGTGCGCAGATCAAATTCCATGCCGGTCGTCAGGGTCGACACGATATCGCGTACCGCCGTGCGGTCGGCCTGGCTCAATTGAGACAGCACAGTGAGCGCCGGCCCCAACGATTCAAGCAGGACCTTCTCGTCCGATAGCGCTTGTTGCCCGGCAACCTCGGCCGCCAGGCGCGGCATGAGCGTGCCGTCGTCGGTGGCGCCGTTGACCTGGTCGCGCAGCGCCAGCAGCAGATCCAGCCGTTGCTGCGGCGGAATCAGCGAGGTGTCTGCAATGGTGTCGGCGGCGCGGGCCAGCAGATACGCCAGGCCGATCGGATCGCGCATGCCGGCGGGCAGCACGCGCAGGGTGAGGTAGAAAGAGCGTGAAACGCCTTTGAGCAGCGGGCCCAGAAGGAAGGCCCGGGTAGGGTTAGGCATGAATGGGGTCAGATCGGTATTGGACGTCTTGGACAGGTCAGGCGCTGCCGAATTGTATCCGGCAAGGATGTCGCGGGACAGCAACTCCGGGCCTGAGCCGACTCCGGCGCACGTCAGGGAAGCTGGTGGCCGAACAGAATCGCCTGGATGAAGCCTCCGCATCGTGGCGCAAGGGCTCCGTTTGTTAGCGTGCCATTAGTGGCGAATAATGCACTAATTCAAATCGACATATGCTGGCATATGTGTGGCACGCCGATCGGTGAGACCGATGCTGCCATCGCGGGACATGCAATCTCCGCTGGCGCTCTGCTGGTGACCAACAACGTGCGCGAATTCAAACGTGTGCCTGACCTTCTCTTCGAAGACTGGGCAAGACCTGCCGTCGAGTAGGCTCGCGATTCTCCGCCGACGAACTCGTTGGCAGGCCAGGAGGAAGAGGCCTGGATTGAACACTGTCGTCGCGCGCACAGATCGCGCTATATGGCCAGGCTCAAGCCAGCGCCGGCAGCGTCGCTTGCATCGAAGCCCGCTGGTTGAACCCATCGAACCATGCCCCCAGCACCGGCACGCTATCCCGCCACCGCATCTCCTCAAAGCGGAAATCCAGGTAGCCCAGCGCGCAAGCCACCGCAATCTGCCCGATAGAGAGGGGCGCTGCTTGCAACGCCGCAACCTCGGTCTGCAGGCGGCCCAGCGTAGCGCTCGCCTTGCTGCCCCAGGCGCGCATGACTTCGCCCGACTGCTTTGCCGGGGGCCGGTTGCGTTCGTTGCGCCACAGCACCAGCAGATCGGTCAGGCCATGCCCCAGTGCATGCCAGCGCATGGATTGCAGGCGCGCGGTGCGCGCTTGCGGGAACAGCGACGGCACCGCAGCCACGCTGTCCAGGTATTCGCAGATCAGCACCGTATCGAACAGCGCCGCGCCGTCCTCGGTGATCAGAGTGGGGATCTTGTTGAGCGGGTTGATCTGCATCAGCCCGGCGTGGCAGCCGGTCATGGCGACCACGGTGTCGATGCAGTGGAGGTCTTGCGCCAGCCCGAGTTCATGGGCTGCCACCATGACGCGGCGTACAAAGGGCGAACGGGGCGAGCAGAACAGGTTGAGGCGGCCGGGCAGGGGCGAGGGCGCCGGGGTGTCGGAGGGCATCATCTTATTCTCCATGGATGTTCTGGTCCTTGATGACGCGGGCCCATTTCGCGGAATCGGTGCGGATGATGCCGGCGAAGTCCGCGGCGCTGCCCACGGCGGGCACCAGGCCGAGCTGGTCGAGGCTCTTGCGCACTTCGGGCGTGGCCAGCGTGCGGCGCAGCGCTTCGTTGACGCGGGTGACCACGGCGCTCGGGGTGCCGGCCGGGGCCATCATGCCGTACCAGTTGCTGGCTTCGACATTCCTGATGCCGAGCTCCGTCAGCGTGGGCACGTCGGGCAGGAAGGACAGGCGCTTGGGCGCGGCTACGCCGATGGGCTTGAGGCGCTTGCTGGTGATAAAGGGCATCAGGCCGGAGGCGTCGCCGAAGAAGGCGTCCACCTGCCCGCCGAGGGTGTCGGTGATGGCTGGCGCGGCGCCTTTGTAGGCCACGTGCAGGAAGTTGACGCTGGTGGCGGCCTTGAACAGCTCGATGGCCATGTGCGGCATGCTGCCGACGCCGGTGGAGGCAAGGCTTGGCGGCTTACCGGCCCGCTGCGCTTGCTTGACGAAGGCCGCCGCGGTGGCGGCGGGCGCATCGGGCTTGACCACCAGCACCTCCGGCGTGTTCACCACCATGGAGATGGGCGCGAGATCCTTCTGCGGGTTGTAGGGCAGGTTGGCGTACAGCGCCGGGTTGATGACGATGGCGCCGGCGCTGGTGAGGAACAGGACCGAGCCATCCGCTGGCGATTTGGCGACAAAGCCGGCGGCGATGGCGCCATTGGCCCCGGGGCGGTTGTCGATCACCACGGTCTGCTTGAGCTCGGTCTCGAGCTGGCGCGAGATCGCGCGGGCGAGCGAGTCGGCCGGGCCGCCGGCGGGAAACGCCACCACCAGCCGGGTGATGGGGGCCGCCTGGGCGGCGCCGGGCATGGCAAGCAGCGGTGCAAACAGGCAGGCGAGCAGCGCCGTGGCAAAGGTGCCGCGGGGCGAGGCGCTAAAGGGCATGGGTGGTCTCCGGTTTCGGTGTTTTGTGGTCAACGTGCGGCGCGGCACGCTTAGCCGCCCAGCACGCCTTGCGTGTTGACGTAAAGCGAATAGATCGACGTGCACGAGGCCATGAAGAGCCGGTTGCGATGGCGCCCGCCAAAGCAGAGGTTGGCGCAGCGTTCGGGCAACGAGATATGGCCGATCGGCTCACCCTGGGGCGAGAACACGCGCACGCCGTCCAGCTCCGGCGCTCCCATGCCCCAGCCGCACCAGAGATTGCCGTCTACATCCACGCGGAACCCATCCGGCGTGCCGGGGCCGGCGTCCACCAGCACGCGGCTGGCGCCCAGGCCGGTGCCGCTGGCATCGACCTCGATCGCGCGAATGCGGCGCGGACGTGCGCGCGACTCGATCACGTACAGGGTGCGTTCGTCGGGCGAGAAGGCCAGGCCGTTGGGTCCGCTGATGTCGTCGGCCACCACGGCGGCTTTGCCGGTGGCAGGGTCCAGCCGGTAGACCCGCTCGGGCAATTCCTGCTCGGCGTGCTCGCCCTGGTAGTAGCCGGCAATGCCGAAGGGCGGGTCGGTGAACCAGATCGAGCCATCGGATTTCACCACCAGGTCATTGGGGGAGTTCAGGCGCTTGCCATCGAAGCTGTCCATCAGCACGGTGATGCTGCCGTCGTACTCGGTGCGCGTGATGCGCCGGCCGCCGTGCTCGCAGGTCACCAGGCGGCCCTGTCGGTCGCGGGTATTGCCGTTGGCGTTGCTGGACGGGGCGCGGAATTCACTGACCGCACCCGTTTCTTCTTCCCATTTGAGGATGCGGTTGTTGGGAATGTCGCTCCACAGCAGGTAGCGGCCGTCGCCGAACCAGACCGGGCCTTCGGCCCAGCGGCTGCCGCTGGCGATGCGCTCCACCGCGGCCAGCACCAGGTGGTACTTCTCGAAGGCGGGGCTGAGCACCTGGACGGCGGGGTCCGGGTAGCGGCACAGCGGCATCGGCGTATTCACGTTGTTGTGCATGATGTCTCCAGTTTCAGGCTTGCTTTTGGCTTGCTTGCGGCGTGTTATGCGTACAGGCGCGCCGGGTTGCGCACCAGCACCGAGGCGGCGGTGTCGGCGTCGCCGCACACAGCGCGTACCCAAGCGAGCAACTGCGCCTCGTCCGGGCGGGGGTAGGCAATGTTCGGATGGGGCCAGTCGCTGCCCCAGATGGCGCGGCCCGGCGCGATGTCCAGCATCCTGCGCGCTACCACCGCCGCGGCGTCGGACGGTGCGCCGCCGGTGATGCGGTCTCCGCCGGAGAGCTTGATCCACACGTTGGGCAAGGCAAGGAACCGCTCGAATGCCGCGAAGGCGGGATAGTCCACGCCATCCGCTGCCTTGACGCGGGCCATGTGGTCGATCACCAGCGTCACGCCATGCGGAGCAAGGGTCTCCAGCGCGCCGTTCACGTCCTTCAATTCGCCGTGCAGCAGCGCATGCCAGCCGTAGGGGCGGATGCGATCCAGGATAGCCAGCATGCGGCCGGGATCGATGCGCCCGCCCAGGTGAGACATCAGGCCGAGCCGGATGCCCCGCACGCCACGCGCATGCATGTCCGCCAGGCGGGCTTCCTCGATCTGCGGATCGATCAGCGCCACGCCGCGATAGGTGCCGGCGCTGCTATCCAGCGCCGTCAGCAGGGCACTGTGGTCGTCGCCGTAGCAGGCGCCTTGCACCAGCACGCCATGGGCGACGCCGAGGCCGGCGTGCAACGCGTGCAGCTCGGAGAACGGTGCCGGGGGCGGGCTGTAGATGGCGTGCGCCGGCAACGGGTGCTGCGCATAGGGGCCGAAGATATGCGTGTGGCAGTCCCAGATGCCGCCGGATGCGGCACCAGCGGCATGAGTGACACCAGTGGCAACAACGTCTTGATCGGTCATGGTGTGTCTGGTGTCCTTTGGAAGATCAGTCGGAGCTGGCGCCGGTTTCCTTGACCACGCGCGTCCACCGGGCGTACTCGGCCTTGATCAGTTCGCCGTACCTGGCGGGGCTGCCGCCGGTGGGCTCGGCGCCTTGCGCCTGCAGCGCGGCGACGGTCTCCGGGTCCTTGAGCACGGCGGCAATGTCGCGGTTCAGGTGGCTGACAATGTCGGCAGGCAGGCCGCGCGGCGCCACGATCCCTTGCCAGGTACCGGAGTCGAAGCCTGGCGTGATGGTCTCGGCCAGCGTCGGCGTATCCGGCAGCACGGAAACGCGGCGGCTGGTGGTGGCCGCGATGGCGCGCAGCTTGCCGTCCTTGATAAAGGGCATGACGGCGTTCAGGCTGCCGGACATCATGAAGTCGAGCCGGCCGGAGAGCAGGTCCGGCAGGGCGGCGGCGTTGCCCTTGTACGGAATGTGGTTGAACTCGGTGCCAGTCTTGGCGGCAAACAGCACGCTGGTCAGGTGGTCGATGGTGCCGTTGCCGGATGAGCCGAAATTGAGCTTGCCCGGCTTGGACTTGAGCAGGTTGAGGAATTCCTGCGGCGTCTTCACCGGCGTCGACGCATTGACGATTACCACCAGCGGCACCGTGGCGACATACGCCACCGGCGTGAAGATCTCGCCCGGGTTCAGGGCCGGCTTGTGAAACAGCGCGGGCGAGATGGCGATGGACGAGCTGTTGTAGAGCAGCGTGTAGCCGTCCGCAGGCGCTTTTGCGACCTGCTCGGCGGCGATATTGCCGCCGGCGCCGGGCCGGTTCTCCACCACCACCTGCTGGCCAAGCCGGTCCCCCAGCTTGCGCGCGATCACGCGCGCGATGATGTCGGTGGGCCCGCCGGGCGAGAACGCGACCAGCATGCGCAGGGGTTTGTCGGGGTAGCTACTTGCCTGCGCGGTGCCGGCGATGAGTGCGGTGCCTGGCACGGCTGTGGCCAGCATGGCTTGCAACAGCGTGCGCCGTTGCATGATTGGCGCTCTGGCAGCCATGACGATTGATTTGCGCGATGCCATCGTGAAACAGTCTCCTGTGGTGTTCTTATCGGTGATGACTTGCGGCGAACGCCGCCGCCTGGTCCTAGTCGCAGCGCACGCTCATGCCGCCATCGACCACGATCTCCGTGCCGGTGATGAAGCGCGCCTCGTCGGACGCCAGGAACAGCGCCGCATTGGCGGTGTCGCGGCCATCGCCCATGAAACCCAGGGGGATGCGCGCCACACGCTGTGCCAGCAGCGCTTCGACGTCACCCCCGGCGCGCTGGCCGGCCAGGCGGGCCTCCACCATGGGCGTATGCATCTGCCCGGGGATGACCGTATTGACGCGCACCTTCTTCTTGGCATATTCCACCGCCACCACGCGCGAGAACTGGATGACGGCCGCTTTCGCCGATGCATAGCCCACCTGCGCCGCGCCCGTCCAGCGGATGCCGGAGGTGGAGGCGGTGTTGACGATGGCGCCGCCGCCCTGGTTCTCCATCAGCGGCAGCACGTGCTTGCAAGCCAGGTAGACGCTCTTGAGGTTGAAATCCAGTTGCTTGTCCCAGTCCGCCTCGCTCAGGTCCACCGGGCCGCCGCGCGCCGAGCCACCCACGTTGTTGACGAGGATGTCCACGCGCCCGAAGCGCGCCACGCAGGCCTTGACCATGGCCTCTACCTCGGCGGCGCTGGTCATGTCGCAGGTGTAGGGCTCAACCTCGCCTTGTACCGCGCGGACCCGGGCCAGGGTTTCTTCCATGGCGTGGGCGCTCTTGTCCACGGCGAACACCTTGGCGCCTTCCTCGGCAAAGCGTACCGCTACCGCGCGGCCATTGCCCCAGCCGGGGCCGACGCAGCCCGCGCCGGTGACGATGACGACTTTTCCTTGCAGTCTTTGCGACATGATCTGACGTTCCTTGTGTGGCGATTGTTCGTGTGGGGGGCGGTGGATGCAGGCAGCGCTCAGGCGCCGAGTTCCGGCGGGGTGCCCTCGGGCGGCATGACCTCGAAGGCGTTGATCGTCATGGAGATCAAGGTGTAGTAGCCGGCCAGGCCGACCAGGTCGATCACGCTGTCCTGGCCCAGTAAGCTCACGGCTTGCTGGTAGAGCGGGGCGGGGATCTTGCGTTCCTGGTTGAGGGCGCGCATCACGGCGTAGACCACGGCCTCGTCGTCGTGCGCGAACTGCGGCGCCTGGCCTGTGCGGATGGCTTCCACCACCTCGGCGGTGATTCCGGCCTTGAGTGCCAGTGGCTTGTGGGCCCACCATTCGAACTCCGCGCCCCAGAACTCGCCCATGACCAGGATGGCGAGCTCGGACAGGCGCGTGGGCAGCGACGAGTCATAGCGGCAGTACTGGCCCAGTGCCTGCGCGGTGGCGGCCAGCTTGGGGCGATGCAGCCAGACCGCCAGCGGGCCGCGTACCTGACCGCGCGGGCCGGCCACAATGGTGTCGTGCACGGCGCGCTGCTCGGGCGTCATGTCGGCGGGGGCTAGAGGGGCAAGTCTTGTCATGGTGGCGCTCGTTGGGAGGTACGTGGACCGTCGTGTACGCACGTACGGACGACGAGCTGCCGGGCAGGCAGGACTTTGCCTCCGTATCATTGTTGTTGTACGTTCTGGTGCGGTGCATTGCGATGCTGCATGCATTGTGCGTAGCGCGGCATGGCATCGTCCAATATATTTTTTGGAACAGACTAATTCCAAATTAGAATTACTGGCCCCTTATCCCGACGCGAGACGTTTGATGGAATTGCGAGACCTGCGGATGTTCCTGGCCCTGGCCGAGGAACTGCACTTTGGCCGCGCTGCCGAGCGCCTGCGCATCTCCCAGCCGCCGCTGACCAAGCATATCCAGCAGCTCGAGGCCCAGCTCGGTGTGATGCTGTTCGATCGCAACAAGCGCAGCGTGCGGCTCACGCCGGCCGGCAGCGCGCTGGTCCAGGAAGCGCGGCGGATACTCAGCCAGGCCGAGGTGGCCATGCAGGTGGTGCGGCGCGCCGAGCACGGCGAGACCGGCACCTTGCGCATCGGCTTCGTGGCCGCGGTGATCTACATCGGCATCGAAAAACTCTTCGCGCGGCTGGAGCGCGACCTGGCCGGCGTGGAGACGGTGTGGGAGGAGATGGGCTCGTCCGAGCAGGTCGAGGCCTTGCGCCATGACCGCATCGACCTCGGCTTTGCCCAGGTGCAGACGGGCGCCGCCGAGATGAGCGCGCACCTGGTGGCGCGCACGCCGCTGGTTGCCGCGCTGCCGGCCACGCACCGGCTGGCGGGCAAGCGGCGGGTGGATCCCGCGGAGTTGGTGGAAGAGCCCTTCATCGTGATTCCGCGCGAGAGCGCGCCGGGCTACTTCGACCTGGTCGTCTCCACCTGCCTGCAGTCGGGCTTCAGCCCCAATATCCGGCACTACGCCAGGCACCTGCTGTCCGTGGTGAGCCTGGTGGCGCTGGGGCGGGGCGTATCGTTGGTGCCGCGCACGCTGGGGCGCGCGGCGTTGCCCGGCGTGGTGCTCAAGCCGCTGGCGGGGGCGCCGGCACAGGCGCAGGCGGAGTATTCGGTGATCTGGCATCCCGACAACCAGTCGCCTGTGCTGGCGCGGGCGCTGGGGCTGCTAGGCGTGCCGGCGGGGAAGTAGCGCCGCCCGCCAGCTCAGAGCGCGCCCGTCAGCCTGCGGCGCACAAAGACGATATGCTCGCGCAGCACATAGAACTGGTCGGCGTAGGCGAGCGGCATCTTCATCTTGTTGACCGCGTCTTCGATGTGGTCGAGGCGCTGGGCCAGGGCGGCCTTTTCTTCCTCCGAGGGGTTCACCAGCGCCACGCGCTCGATTTCGATCAAGGCGCCATACCAGCGATAGATGCGGGACTTGACCCGCCACCTGTAGAGCGAGGGCACCAGCCGGAAGGCCGGAATCAGGATCACGATAATCGGCACCAGCACCAGCGCACGGGAGAGCAGGCTCGCCAGCCAGAAGGGCAGGTGGCGGTAGAGGAAGCCCTTGCCCGATGCGTAGTAGCGCGTGGCGTCGTCGCTCAGCGGGAATTCATGCGCGCTGGCCGAGGGAAACTGCCCGGCGTTCTGCAGCAGCCCGGCCTTGCCGTGGACCTCGCGCGCGGCCTCGATCAGCAGGTCGGACAGGGCGGGATGCAGCGAGTCGCGCGCCACCAGTTCCACCGTCGGGCCGATCAGGCGGATCGGGTGCACGGGGAGATTCTTACCCAGATCGAATACGCCGGCGGGCAACACCAGCTCCTGCAGATAGAGGAAGCGCCGCGTATAAGCATCGGCCTGCGCGAAATCCAGCAGGCGGATGCCCGGCATGCGAAACAGCTTGCGCATGATCGGGCCGGTGGCGGAATCGCCGGTCAGCATGGCCACGTCGATCTTGCCGTCGACCAGCGCCTGCGCGGCGTCGTCGCCGTCAAACGCGATGAGCTCGGCGCTGCCGCCGGGCTCGATGCCGTTTTCCTTGAGCAGCGTCAGCGCCAGCGCGCGGGCACCGCTGCCTTCACGGCCGATCGCGATGCGCGACTTGCGGAAGTCGGATAGTTTGTGCTGTTCCTTGCCGCGGTACAGCACCGTGATGGGCGCGTAGAACATGCTGCCCAGCGAGACCAGGCCCTCGGTGTCCACATCGCTGGAGACACCGCCTTGCACCAGCGCCAGGCCAACGTCCTGCTTGCGATCGGCCAGCCGCTGCACGTTCTGGCGGGAGCCTTCCGAGGCCAGCACATTCAGCGTGATGCCATTGCGCGCAAGGATCTTCGCGTACTTCTCGGCGGCGTTGTAGAAGGAGCTGCCCTTGGGGCCCGCGCTGATGGAGATGGTGCTCGGCGGCGCCGGCTGCACCAGCCAGACGGCGAGCCAGATGGCTGCCAGGGCAAAGACCAGCACGGGGCCGAAGGACACGGCCAGGTCGCGCCAGGAAATGGCGACAAAGCGGGCGCGCAGGCGGCGGATATCAGGGAGCGCGTTGGCGGGAGTGGGCTTGTCTGGTGTGGGGTCCGGCGTCATCGGCGCGATTGCGGGGGGATAGGGCCGTTGGATGATAGCACCCGCGGTGTGCCGCATTTTCCACGCGTGCTATCCGGCAATGTCATTGCATCCAGCCGTTTCTCGGAGAGTAGTCGCGCCCCCGGCTATCGCCGGTGCGCTCCGCGCCGTTCATCTGCCCGCGATCGCCAGAGCGATGGTCGTTGTTCCATTCGTTGTACGGACGGCTGTCATGCCGGTCTGCACCGCGATACCCACCGTCCCCACCGGACCGGCCTTCGCCACCGGGTACCCACAAGCACCCCGTTTGGGTGAGCGCGAGCGCAGCAGCGCAAATAATGAGACGAGTTCGCATGACATGCTCCTATCGATACCACGCCGCAGGCGTGATGCGCTGCAACGGTCATTCGCAGTGTTTCATGCCCACCGGAAACCCGGCATGACGTCACTGTGTTCCTCAACGCTCACGCCGCCCAGCTCATTGATCATGAGTTTGACGGAATCCCTCGCGTCCTTGGCGCAGCTTGCGACCAGCAGCATTTCGCCTTGCGCAAGCCGCGCGCGTTCCCGGGCGACCTTGCCTCGCCGGATGTGTGCGCCAAGCCGGCCCGCGAGCCACCCGCCGAACAAGCCGCCGAGGGACCCGCTGGCCACGCAGGCCAGCACACTGGCAAAGGTGCCGGCTGAGGTGCCAAGATGCAAAGTTGCAATGACGGCCAGCGCGGCTCCGCATAAAACGCCCGCTATCGTCCATTCCTCGCGATACGTTGTTTGGCTGGCCGCGGCACGGGGCAACCCTTCCATGGGCTGGTCGTCGCGCTGGATAAACCAGGGGCCGCCGATATGCACTGGGGCAACAGGCAACGCAAGCAATGTCGATTGAATGCTTCTAGCGGCAGCGATGCCGCTAAGCCGGAAAACCAGAACGCTGCGCATGATGTCACCTCGGTAGCCGTAGCGTTGCCCTGGCCACGCGGCGAGGGCCCGCGATGCGGGGCCGCTACGAGTCGAGAGTGGCACGGATTCGCAGGCAAGTCGGTACGATGGCGGACGCGGAAGCTGGCGGGTCGCGCCATGAAAAAAAAGCCCTCGGCCCGAAGGCCGAGGGCATGAAAGGAATTGCGTTCAGCGTTGGCTTGCGTTTGCCGCCATCGCCGGTCGGCTGCACGACCTCTGCCCGGTCGCAGCCGCGTCTACTGCCTGGCAGTCTCCTGCTCTTCTGTGACTTGTGATACCCGTTCCCCATTGCCCAGGATCATCAGGGCGCTGTCATCCATTTCTGGAGACGGCTCTACCAGCTCAAGAACCGGGATCTTCGGGAACAACACCACGACCAGCTCTCTGACGAACTTGTGCGATTCGAACGGCCCGAAGCGGTAGACGGCTTTCCCGTTGACTTCCGCGAAGTACCATCCACCGATCATGTCGGGATAGACGATCACACTGTGACCATTACCTTGGACTTGCATGTGCCCTCCAAATCGTTTCCCCTGCCAAGTGGGTTGAGCGCCACTAATTACCGCATGCCCCAAGGGGAGGGAGAGGCATACATTGGCTGTGATGCGGCCTTGCGACCCTATGGCATCTGGCCGATCGACATCTGAGGGCATCTTAGGCGGGCGCCTACGGCAAGTCGGTACGCTAGCGTGCAAGCAGGGTTCTCTTTTTATGGGGCGGGGCAAGGGGCGAGCGCTCGCTACCCGGGTTTGGTGGCTTCGATAAGCGCGTCATGCGGCTGGTTTACACTGTGGCTCAGATAGCGGTCCTGACCCTCATTTGCCATGGCAGCTGCCGGCAAGAGGCAGGTCCTGAACCTACGAGGCACACCCATGCAGACGCAGGAAGACGCGAGAGCCAACCATCTGTTGGCGGTGTTGCCGGAAGAGGAATGGGCGCGCCTGGCGCCGCTGCTGGTGCTGGTGGATTTGCCGCTGGGGCAGGTGATCTACGAGTCTGGCGACCGGCTCAATCATGTGTATTTTCCAACCACGTCGATCATATCGTTGCTCTACGTGATGGAAAACGGTGCATCGGCCGAGATCGCCATCGTCGGCAACGAAGGCATGGTCGGGATTGCGCTGTTCATGGGGGGCGAAACCACGCCGAGCCGCGCCATCGTGCAAAGCGCCGGCACCGCCTATCGGCTTGACAGCGCCGCGATGAAGGCGGAATTCAATCGCGCCGGCCCCATGCAGCGGCTATTGCTGCGCTATACGCAGGCGCTGATCACGCAAATGGCGCAGACCGCTGTGTGCAACCGGCATCATTCCATCGAACAGCAGCTTTGCCGCTGGCTGTTGCTCAGCATGGACCGCTTGCCAAGCAACAAATTGAAGATGACGCAGGAGCTGATCGCCAACATGCTCGGCGTACGACGATCGGGCGTGACGGAGGCGGCGCTGAAACTGCAGAATGCCAGCCTGATTCGCTACCACCACGGTCATATCGAAGTGCTCGACCGGCCAGGGCTGGAGCAGCGCGTGTGCGAATGCTATGCCGTGGTGAAGCGCGAGTGCGATCGCCTGCTGCCCGACCTGCGGGCGATCTGAGCGAGGATCAGCCCGCCTTGCCGGCTTCGTCTGCCAGGATCGAAATCAGCTCCGGCACCGTCGGCTGCGGCCGCGGGGTGTGGCTGGCGCGCTCGTAGGTATCCCGCACCGCCTCCGCCGTGGCCCGCGCGGCGCCGAGCTCCTGCGCCATCGTGGTGTAGTAGCCCATGTCCTTGAGCGCGTTGGCAATCGAGAAGCGGAAGCCGGACTTGTCCTGCGACTCGATGTAGGGGCGCAGGCGGTTGAGGATCACGCCGTCTCCGCCGCCCTTGGCCAGCACCTCCACCAGCACGGCCGGGTCTACGTCGGAGCGTTCGGCGCAGGCGGCGGCCTCCGCCAGCACGGCTGAGAAGCCCAGCGAGACAAAATTGTGCAGCAGCTTGAGCCTGTGGCCCGAGCCGGCGGGCCCGGCGTGCACGATGTTTTCCGCGAAGCAGGCCAGCAATGGCCGGCATTGCTCGAACAAGGCGCGGTCGCCGCCGACGATCAGGTTGAGGCGGCCTTCCGCGGCTTCCTTGGGCGTGCGCGTCATGGGCGCGTCGAGGAAGCGTCCGCCGGCCTTGGCCACCGCCGCGGCGATGCGCTCCGTGGAGGAGGGGATGGCGGTGGAGCAGTCGATCACCACGGCGCCCTGGCGCAAGCCGGCAAGCACGCCGTCCGGGCGGAACAGCACATCCTCCACTTCCGGCGTGCCTGTGACGCACAGGATCACGATATCGACCGCGCGCGCTAGCTCGGCCGGCGTGGCGGCCGTGGTGGCGCCGGCGGCCAGCAGGTTGTCGACCGGCTGGTTGCCGGGATGGTCGAGCAGCACCAGCGGGTGGCCGTGCTTGGCGATGTTGGTGGCGATGCCATGGCCCATCATGCCAATGCCGATCATGCCGATTGTTTTCATGTCGTCTCCGTTCTTGTGTTTTTTTCCGCGGTGCGATTATCTGAGCGCGGGTGCGTGGCTCAGCCGCGCTTGCCGCCAAGGCCGCCGGCGCAGATGTACTTGATTTCCAGGTAGTCCTCGATGCCGTACTTGGAGCCCTCGCGGCCAACGCCGGATTCCTTTACGCCGCCAAACGGGCCACCTCGGTGGAGATGATGCCTTCGTTCAGGGGTTTCGCCGTTGGCGGCGTCCACCCACTGGCCGTTGAGGTGGCATTGCTGGCGCAACAGCGAGGTGCGTGTGATCTTCATCAGGTGGAACTCCCGGCGGGCGCGCGCCGTATCGAAGGGGAAAGAACGGCCAGTCAGGCCAGCAGGTTGGTTGGCACCTCGCCACGGCCCAGCGCTTCCAGGCCGTCGATCAGCAGCCAGCCCATGGCGTCGCGGGTCTCGAACGTGGCGCTGCCGATGTGCGGGGTGAGGAAGACGTTGTCGAGCGTGCGGTAGCGGGGATCGAGCTTGGGCTCGTTGGCAAAGACGTCGAGCCCGGCGGCGAATACCTGGCCGCTTTGCAGCGCTTCGATCAGCGCGCCATCGTCTACCAGGTCGCCGCGCGAGATGTTGATGACCACGGCCCGGGCCGGCAGCAGGGCCAGGCGGCGGCGATCGAACACGCCCTTGAGCTGGGGCGTGCCGGGCGCGGCGATCATCAGGATATCGGCGTTGCCCAGCAGGCTTTCCAGGGTGTCATGGTAGACGGCGCCGTCTTCCAGTTCCGGCGCCAGGCGGCTGCGGTTGTGATAATGGATCCTCAGGCCGAAGCCGCGCGCGCGGGTGGCGATGGCGCGGCCGATCCGGCCCATGCCGAAGATGCCGAGGCGGCGCCCGACCAGGCCCTTGCCCAGCAGTTGCGTGGGCGCCCAGCCCGGCCACTGGCCGCTGCGCACCATGCGGTCGGCCTCGAAGCCACGGCGGCAGGCGTTGAGCAGCAGCAGGAGCGCGATCTCGGCGCAGGCGTCGCTGAGCACGTCGGGCGTGTGCAGCACGCGGATGCCGAGCTTGCGGGCCGCGGCCAGGTCGATGTGGTCATGCCCGACCGAGAGCGTGGCGATGGTATGCAGGGTGGGGCGCAGCGCGCGCATCAGGCTGGCGTCGACGATCTCGGTGGCCGTCACGAAGACCACGTTGGCCCCTTCGGCCTGCTCCGCGATTTGCGCTGGCGCCAGGATCGCGTCATCGGCGTTCAGGCACAGCGCGTAGCGCCTGCCGAGTTCAGCCTCCACCGCCGGGGTGAAACGCCGGCACAGGTAAGCCTGTTCGGTGAGGATGGCGGAGGTTGTACTCATTGCTGCTGGCAGCATGCTCTTTGCGTCTCCTTTGGCCTCGACTGGCAGACCTTGCCGGCTTGCTACGGCGCTTGCAGGGCCCGTTCCGTGGGCGTTAAGTTGTATTACAAATTTATACTATGAGTTTGTCAAGCAAATTTGTTCGCAGTGCTATGATCGCCATCAGACGAGTCTCATCACCAACTTCAGAACATCCTGCATCCCAAGTATGGAGCCCGAATGCGCACAGACACCGTGAAGAACGCGGCAGCGCCGAAAAAGCCGGCTGGCGAGCTGACCCTGGCGGATCGCATCACCGAGCTGCTGGCGGGGCAGATTCGCAAAGGCACCTATCCGGTCAATGCACGCCTGCCCACCGAGAAGTTCATGACCGAAGCATACGGCGTGAGCCGTACCGTGGTGCGTGAAGCAATCTCCCGGCTGAAATCCGAAGGCCTGGTTGAAACCCGGCAGGGCAGCGGCACCGTGGTGCTGGACCCCAAGACCAGCGAAGCCTTCCGGCTCGGGCCCAGCGATGACAACCCCGCGCGGGGCGTGCTCCGCATCATCGAGTTGCGCCGCGGCATCGAGGCCGAGATGGCCGCGCTGGCGGCGGAGCGCCGCAGCGGGGCCGAGATGACGCAGATCCGCCGCGCGCTGAAGGCGATCGACCGGGCCGTTGCCGCGGGCGGCGACGGCGTGGAGGAGGACCTGGAATTCCATATGGCCGTGTCCCGCGCCACCGGCAATCCGCATTACACCGAGTTGCTCGGCCTGCTCACGCGCGCGCTGCAGGATGCCATCCGCGTCACGCGTGGCAACGAGGCGCGGCGCACCGACCTGGCCGCGCAGGTACGCGCTGAGCACGAAGCCATGTGCGCGGCCATCCAGGCGCGCGACCCGGAGGCGGCGCGCAAGGCCGCCTTCTTGCACATGAAGAATACAGCGGACCGCATCGGCGAAGCCGACCAGAGCTTCTGGACCGGCAACAGCCGCGAAGCCGCGCAGCGCCTGGCGCGCGCGGGCCTGGGCGAAGTGCTGCGCCGGCCTTCCGCACGGCGTTGACGCAAGCCGGCCGCGCACCACGCGCGTCAGGCTTTTGGCGGCGGCGCAAAGGCGGCAGTCTGCCCCGGCTTGCGCAGCATCTTGTCGACCTCCCCGGCATGCAGTTCCTCGATCTGGATCATCTGGCGCGCGAACTCCTCCAGTGCCACGGAGCGGTCCTCCACCAGCGTCAGCAACTGGCGATACAGTGCGAGGGCAGCGTTTTCCGCTTCCAGCGATTCACGCAGCATGGCGGCGGTATCGAAAGTGTGGCTGTCGAGCAGCTTGCCGATGGCCAGCGACGGATACGCGCCTAGCGTGGTAATCCATTCCCCCGCCTGCTGGGCATGCAGCAGTGATTCATTGGCCTGCTCGCGCAGCCAGGAAACGATCGGGATGCGGCCGAAGCCGAACACGAGCAACGAGTAATGGGTATAGCGGACCACCCCCGCAAGCTCGGCTTCGAGGATCCGGTTCAGCACGCTAACCACTTGTTCCTTTTCGATCTCAGCCATGGCACGTTCCCTCCGATGGGTTGGCGTTGCTACGTCATTGGCGGGTCGCAATCATCATGGAGTCCGGCCCGGTGAGCGGTTCCACCCGCGCCTGCGCAAAGCCCACTTGCCTGGCCCACGCGCAACACTGCGCCCCGGTGTAATCAAAGCCGCCCGGGGTTTCGATCAGCATGTTCAGGCTCATCAGCAAGCCAAACACGTTCTGCCTGCGCGCGTCGTCGATCATCGCGTCGTAGACGATCAGGCGTCCGCCGGCGGGCAGCGCCGCGTGGCACTTTTCCAGCAGGTAGAGCTTCTGCTCGAGATCCCAGTCGTGCAGGATATGGCCCATCACAAGCACGTCTGCCTGCGGGCAGGGGTCGCTGAAGAAATCGCCGGCATAAAAGCGCAACCGATCCTGCAGGCCGTGCGAGGCAATGTATTCCTCGAAGACCGGGCCAACCGCCGGCAGGTCGAAGCCGCCACCGCGCAGGTGCGGGTGGGCCAGCGCGATCTGTACCGGCAGGGCGCCTTGCGCTGTGCCGATGTCGACAAAGGTCTGGCACTCCGCCCAAGGGAATTTGCGCGCCATCGCCTGGGCGGCGGCCAGGCTGACGCCGGTCATGGCCTGCAGGAAGCCGCGCAGGCCTTGTTCGTCCCGATAGATCGCGGCAAAGAGGTCGCCGTGCTCGTCGGCCCCGCTCTGGGGCAGCCCGGAGCACAGCGAGTCGGTCAGCCGTCCCCAGCTTGGGTACAGGCGCGCATTGGCCATCTCCAGCAGGCCGCCTACGTAGCTGGGCTTTGCCTTGTCCAGGAAGAGGTCAGTGTCGGGCGTGTTGCTGTACCGGCTGGGCGTCTCGGCGTCTTCGCGCTCGAGCAGGTGCAGGGCCACCAGCGCATCGAGGAAATCTACCGCGCCGCGTGGATGCAGGCCAAGGTCTGCGGCCAGGGCACCAGCTGGTTGCGGCGCTTTCGCCAGATGCGTGAACACACCAAGCTCGACCGCGCTGAGCAGGGTCTTGGCGGCCCAGAAGCCCATCCCGAGCTGCAACACCCGCTCTGGCGTCAGGTCCGGCACCTGCCACGGGCTGGCGGGTGTGGCGTCGCGGGCGATGTCTTTTCCGTTCTGCATAAGTCACCTCGTCGCCGCCGCCGGCGCGTACCTCGATACCCGGGCGCCGGGGCATAGGGAAGGATGCTGGTAACTCTAGATGCCGGAAGAGGCGAAATCCAGCCGATTCTGGCGGCATTGCGCCAATTTACAAGGCCCGGTAAGGCGCACACGCGGCGCGCGGCGCCAATCCCCTATGCCCTGGCCCGTGGTCTCCGTGCGCAGTCCCGCCAGGCGTTGCTCCACCGTGCTTTCGGCAATTGTCGCCGGTATCCGGTACGGAATTTGCGCCCGTCTTCCCATACGCTTGAAGGGTGCTCCCGCATCCTTCGTGGAACCAGCATGGAGACGGCAATGGGCAATTGGACAGACGAATACGGCCGGGAACGGTACGTGCGCGGCAACCGCGATGAACTCGGCGATGACGACCCCGCGTACGTTGCAAGCAACACATACGGCACCCGCAACGAGCACCGGGCCGGCGCCATGCGCGAGCGGCAGCTCGCAGGCGAGCGCAGCCGGCCCGCCTGGTTCTCGGGCGATCGCGGCGACGATAGCTGGCGCCGCGGCGAAGAAGAGATCGCGCGCTATGAGTCGCGCTATCCGCAAGCCCGGTTCCGGGGGCCCGGCGCAGCCGCCGGATCGCGACGGCCTTGGGGGCAGGAGAGTGGCAACGAGCGAGCCGGCGAAGGCTACGGCGTGGCCGGCGCATCTGCCTCCAACGAGGCAGACGGCGCGCCCGGCGGGCGCGGCTATGTCAGCGGCTATTCCAGCGGCTATGCGGATGGATACCGCGCGGCCCAGCAGGGGCTGGCTCGCGGCAATCCCGGACTCCCGAACGCGGAGCGCGGCGACTACGCTCGCGGCCGTCGCACGGGTCCCAAGGGCTACATGCGCTCCGATGAACGCATTCGCGAGGATGTCTGCGACCGCCTTGCCACGGATCACGAACTGGATGTCAGCGAAGTGAGCGTGTCGGTGAGCAGCGGCGTGGTCACCCTGGAAGGCACGGTGACCCAGCGGCACGTGAAATACGCGATCGAGGATGTCGCCGATGACGTGTATGGCGTCTCGGAGGTGATCAACCAGATCCGCGTGCGCCCCTACGGCGTGCTGGCGTCGGAGTAACCGCACCGAGCAGTCCCATGTCCCCGCCAGCGATGGCAGTCAGCGGCGCCCCAAGCGAGCGCCGCTGGTGCGGCCTACGGGGCCGCGGCCAGCCGCCGCCCGCGACACAGGTGGGTGACAAGCAGCGCAAGGCCCAGCAGGCATCCCAGGCACGAGGCAAAGGCGCTGCCGTAGCCATGCGCTGCGCCGGCGCCTTCCAGCCGCGCGTAGAACAGGTTCCCGACCAGCGCTACGCCAACCGAATTGCCTACCTGCTGCACCGTGGCGAGCACGCCGGCGGCCACGCCTGCATGGTGTTGCGCCGTCCCCGCCAGCACGGCGCAGGCCAGCGGCGCCATCACCATGCCGATGCCCGCGCCCTCTACCAACAGCAGGATCAGCAACACTGCCAGCGAGCCGGTGCTTTGCGCCTGCCATGGCAGCAGCGTGTTCGCCAGTTGCAGCCAGTGGCCCGCCGCCAGCAGCATGGCGCCATAAGCGATGGATGAGCGCCCCAGGCGGGCGGTGATGCGCGGCGCGGCCAGTGAAGTGGCAAAGAAGCCCAGCGCCAGCATCGTGAACGCGCCGCCGCCTTGCAGCGGGCTCAGGCCAAGGCCGTCTTGCAGGTAGAGGGCCAGCACGAAGTAGAACGAGGCATTGCCGGCGTAGAAGGCTACCGTCACGGCCAGGCCGCGCGCAAAGCCCGGTGCGGCGAACAGCGCCGGGCTGACCAGCGGCTGCCCGCCGCGCGCATGCAGCCGGCGCTGATGCCAGGCGAACATGGCGATCAACACGGGCGCCATGGCCAGCGTAAGCAGTGCGGCCGGCGGCCAGCCTTGCTGCCTGCCTTCCACCAGTGGCCACACCAGCGCGCCCAGTGCCGCCGCCAACAGCGCCATGCCGGGCACGTCCGGCTTGCTGCCCCTGGTGGCCGGCGACGCGCGCAACACGCGTGGCGCCAGCGGCAGGGCAATCAATGCCACCGGCACGTTGATCAGGAAGCAAGTGCGCCAGCCCAGCCCGCCCAGATCGGCCCGGATCAGCCCGCCGCCCACCAGCTGGCCCAGCAGCGCTGCCAGGCCCAGCGTGAGACCGTACGCGGCGAAGGCCCGCGCGCGCGCCGGGCCGGTGTAGGTGAGCGAGAGCATGGCCAGCACCTGCGGCTGGAGCAGCGCGCCCGCCAGGCCCTGCGCCACGCGCGCCGCTACCAGCACGGGCGCGGACGGGGCAAGCCCGCAAGCGGCGGAAGCAAGCGCGAACAGCAACAGGCCCAGCATGAACATGCGGCGCCGCCCAAGCATGTCGCCCAGCCGCCCGCCGGTGATCAGCCCGGCGGCATTGGCCAGGCCATAGCCCGCCACCACGAACTGCAGCGCGCCGGCGCTGGCGTGCAACTCGCGCTGGATGGCCGGCAGAGCCACGTTCACGATAAAGAAGTCCATCACCACCATGAAGGTGCCGCTCAGCATCACCAGCAGGGCCAGGCGGTCCATGGCGGTCGGGGACGATGCGGCGACGTGGTGCGGGACAGGAGCGCTCTCGGCGCGGTCCAGGCTCGAGGAGGTCATGGCAGGAGTCCTTGGCAAAGGGGCTTTAGCCGAGTTCGCGCACGAACGCCAGGATGTCCGCGCCAAGCCGCTGCGCATGCGTGAACGGCAGGCCGTGCGGCGCGCCAGCGTAGACGGTGAGGCGGGCGTCGGGCAGCAGGGCCGCCGTGCGCTCGGCGGTCAGCGCAATCGGGCAGGAGGCATCGTTGTCGCCGTGGACCAGCAGGGCGGGTACCTTGATCGCCGGCAGCTCCGCGCGGAAATCCGCGTGGGTGTTGGCGTGGTTGCAGCCCAGCAGCGCCTGCAGCGAAGTCTGCAGCGCCATGGCGCGCACCCACTCAAGCCGCGGCGCCGAGCACAGCCCGCCGCCGAACGGCGCGAGGTTGTTCTCCACCCAGAGCGGGAAGTCGTCCGCCAGCTCGGCCGCCACTTGCGCCAGCAACGCGGGATCGATGCCGTCCGGGTTGTCCTCGCTGCACGGCACGCACGGCGTGGTGCAGCCCACCAGCACGATGCCGGCGACGCGGGTCGCGCCGTGGCGCGACAGGTAGCGCACGATCTCTCCCGCAGCCATCGAATGGCCGACCAGCGTCACGCGCCGCAGGCCAAGCGCGTCGATGACGTCCGCGAGATCGTCGGCCAGCGTATCGAAGTCATAGCCGCGCCCCGGATCGCTGGAACGGCCATGCCCCCGGCGATCGTAGGCGATGCAGCGCATGCCGGCAGCATGCAGCGCCCGCATCTGCCCGCTCCAGGCGTCCGATGGCAGCGCCCAGCTGGCCGCGAACAGCACCACCTGCGCCGCCGCATTGCCGTCGTGCCAGTCGCGCACAAACAGGGACACACCGTCACGGGTCAGCACATGGCCGGGCTGCGCGGGATGGCGCTCAGCGGGGTTTGCCGCGCCGGGATGGCGCAGGGACGGGGCGGAAAGTGTAACGGTGGCGGCAGGCATGACGGGCAGCTCCGGTGGCGGTTACCTGGCGACTCCAGGCAAGCTCAGTGTCGGAGCTGGGAGGCTGCGAGCCAATTACCAGGTAGGTAATCAAGACGCTTTTGACGCTGTTCTGCCGCGCGCGGATCGGGTCATCGCACGGCCTTCGCACGATGTAACCGCATTAAGATTTCGTAACCCCTTGGCTCGCAGGGCTTCGCTAGACTCGATCGCATGACCTCAACCATGAGGGCTTCAGGAGCTTTGAATGCAGAAGAACAAGTTGATCACGAGCTTGTTGCTGGCGGCGTGTACGCTCACGTCGATTGCGGGTTACGCACAGGACAGGGGGCCCGGTGGCGACTATCGCGGCGGGCCTCCCATGGAGCGGGATCACGGATATGGCCCTGACAGGGACCGCGGGCCTGGCGGCCCCGGCCATGACGACCGGGGCAGAGGCCAGGGGGATCATCGCCATGACGACCGGGGCAGGGGCGAGGGGGATCGCGGCCCCGACTACGACCGGCGCGCCGATCGCCCCGGTCCTGGCCGCTGGCAGAAGGGCGAAAGGGTGCCACCGGAATACCGTCAGCGCCAGTATGTCGTCGATAACTGGCGGGACTACAGGCTGTCGCCTCCGCCGCGCGGCTACAACTGGGTTGGCGTGGGTGGAGACTATCTGCTGGTCGCCATCGGCACGGGCCTGGTTTTCAATGTGATTACCGCCCGGTGATCTAGAACCTGGTGCGGGGCAACGCCGCTTGATTCGGTAGCGTTACCCGCACCGGCGCTTTGCCAGATTCCCCCGCTTATCTCCCGTTACCTTCCGTTACCGCCGGCGATGCCCCACCGCCCGCGGCGTCCCGCTTCGTATCGCTTCCTCGAGCAAGTCCGCGAGCGCCCGCGTCCGGTGTTCCGCGATCTGCTGCGCCGTGGCCCGTGCGCCAGGCATCCCCGCATCCGCGAGCGCATCGGCACTCAACTCCTTCGTGACTTCGCCGCGACGGACCGGATCGACCTGTGGTTTCGAGTTCTGGAGCATGGGGTTCGAGGCCTGCGGTTGCTGTTTCAGGCCGGATTGTGCACCACATCTGACATGTTGGGATCCCCGCTTGGTGGGGTAATCGTGAAGGATGATTGACGGCGGAAAAGCGCCTGCGCCGGCGCCCGGCGATCCACCATCGGGATGACATGAATGAGGGCCACGAGCTTTTCTGGCGGGGCCGTTCCGCACAAGGCCCAGGTTTCGGCGTATGCCGCTGTCTTGAACGCTATTGCATGCGCCCGGCAAGGCAAAAAAATGCCCGCCGTGAAAACGGAGGGCATGAAGAAGTGACATTGGGCGAGACGCTTTTTCCCGCCCGCACGCAGTGTCTCACCGTGGGAGGCGGGCATCTGCCCCAAGAGCGAGGGGATTATGCTCCATCACTCACTTGACATGGATCAACATGCAAAGCTAGGAAATGTGATTCATGCTCCCTGCGTGGCAGCGGCCTGCCTACTGCTCGCGCGGGACAAACCGCCAGCCGCCGGCTTCGAGCGCAAAGGCAATGCCGGAGACGCGCTGGTCGGGCTTGCTGGCGGTGGCGACAACGGCGGCGCAGCGTACGTTGCCGCTATCGCGGCTCAGGTGGCACTCGTCGAGTTGCTTGACCGCCAGCGACGTGGCCATTGCCGTCAGTTCCGCGACTTCTTCCGCGCCAGTCTGGGTCTTCAATTGCCCACGGGCAAATTCGCGCATCGAGGCGGTGGCCTGCTCGGCATCCGGGCCGGTGATGGCGGGTTCTTCGCGCCGCGCCAGCACCCAGGGCTCAGGGTTGCCGCCGAAGGCCAGTGCGCGATAACCGTCGCGGCGGCCGGCCTTGACCCCGACGATGCAGACGATCTCGCCGCCGCTGGCGGGCAGGCAACCCTTGACCGTGTGCGCCTTGATAGACGCCATGATCCCTGCCACATACGGCGAGCGCGCACGCTCGGCCGCGGCCGGGTCGGTCTGCTCCAGTTGCTTCAGGCGCTCGGCCTCCGACTGTTGGATGGCAGCGGTGACCTGCTCGGGCGAGGGGGAGGGCGGGGCCGTGGCTGCGATGACGCCGGCGCTGGCGGCAGCCAGGCAGACACAGAGGATTGCAGCTTGGTTAGGGAAGCGGGAAATGTGCATGGATAGGGAGCAACGGCCGGACAAGAAGGGCGGGCAGTTTAGCATCCAGGCCGGCATTCATGAGCAGCAAAGGCCTCTTGGGCAGGGCGCTCGCTTTCCCTTTTCCGTTGCGGTGATCGCGCCCAGCCCCAGCCACCGGCATGAAAAAGCCCGCCGATCGGCGGGTTGGGCGGCCTCACCAGGCCTTGCGGGGTCCAAGCGACTTAGCTAGCTTTTTCTTTCTTCTGGTGATGGACGATCCGGTCCCACCAGTAATGGAAGGGATGGGCGTGTTCCGGATAGAGCACCGACTTATGAAAAAAGCCTGCGCGAATGATGAAGGCATAAAGCAGGACGATTACCCCGAGGAAGATCATGGAGGCGATCATGGCGGTTCCCTTTCATGGTGGCCATGATTCATTGTAGGCGTCGCGCGCCACGAGTGCTGCGCGCGAGCGTGCTAGCGTGCACGTCAGGGGCATGGGATTGGCATCAACCTGCCGGAAACCGCCTTCCCGGCGTTCCCCTCGCGCTGCCAGCTACATTGCCGGCCAGGTCGTGCATATCAACGGCGGAGAAATCGTGAATGGCTGAGGGCGCACGCGCCTTGCAGGCGGGGATGGCAGGGCCAGCAGGGCGGTAAGAATGTCAAGGACGCGGCGCGTCGTACGCGCGAGCGGGGGATGGGTTGCGCAGCAGATCATGCACGATCCGCACCACGTCATCGGGATGACAGGGTTTGGCACAGTAGCGGACTGTGGCGTTGGGAATCGTCGGCTCCGGCTTGCTGCTGGTCGAAATCACGATGGGCGTATCGCTAAGGGAGCGTTCGCGCAGCAGCAGCGTGCACAGCATCGCGCCATCGGCATGCGGCATGATCCAGTCCGTCACCACCACGCTCGGATGCACGCGCTGGGCGAGCGCAAACGCGCTGAATCCGTCCAACGCCCTCTCCACGGCATAGCCTTCGCGCTCCAGCGCATAGGCCAGCGCATCCGCCACGCCCGGTTCGTCGTCAACCACGAGAATTGTATGTACGCGACTCTGCACGGGATCTGCCTATGATGGAAACGGCTCCGGCATGGAAACTCGCCTTGATGGCTTTACCGCACGCAAGGGCCGGGCCAGAGGTGGAAAACCCGCGGCATGGCCGCACGCTGGCGTTGTGCCCGCATCGGCATCGTTCTTGCGGACTGCAGCGCATGCCTGCCGCATGCCTGCCAATCGCCGCACCGAGACGGAAAACCGCCCATGCCAGTCATTCAGAGCGATATCCCCGCCCGCCTGGACCGCCTGCCGTGGTCGCGCTGGCACTGGCGGGTGGTGATCGCGCTGGGGGTGGCGTGGGTGCTCGACGGGCTGGAGGTGACGCTGGTGGGCTCGCTGGGTGGCGTGCTCGAGCGCCCGGATGGCTTGGGGCTCAATGCGGCGCAGGTAGGGTGGCTAGGGTCGCTGTACGTGGCTGGCGCGGTATTGGGCGCGCTGGTGTTCGGCCGCCTTGCGGACCGCCTTGGGCGCAAGACCTTGTTCCTGGTGACGCTGGCGGTGTACATGGCGGCCACATTGGCCACCGCATTTTCCACGGGCTTTGTCTTCTTCGCGTTGTGCCGCTTCCTGACGGGCCTTGGCATCGGCGGCGAGTACGCGGCCATCAACTCGGCCATCGATGAGCTGATCCCGGCGCGCGTGCGCGGGCGCGTCAACCTGGCCATCAACGGCAGCTTCTGGTTGGGCGCCGCGCTTGGCGCGGGCCTGAGCCTGGTGCTGCTGGATCCGCGCGTGCTGGGCCCGGCCCTGGGCTGGCGCGCGGCGTTCCTGCTCGGCGCGCTGCTGGCGGTAGCCATTTTGCTGGTGCGCCGGGACGTGCCCGAGAGCCCGCGCTGGCTGCTGACGCATGGGCGTGGCGAGCAAGCCGGGCGCATCGTCGCCGCCATCGAGGCGCAGGTGGTGGCCCAGTACGGAGCACTGCCGCCGGCCACGGGCACGATCCTGCTTTCGAGGCGCGCGGCGCCCACGCTTGGCGAGGTCGCGCATGTGCTGTTCAAGCGCTACCGGCTGCGCAGCGCGGTGGCCCTGGCGCTGATGGTCTCGCAAGCGTTTTTCTATAACGCGATCTTCTTTACCTATGCGCTGGTGCTCACGCGCTTTCACGGCGTGCCCGACAACCGCGTGGGGCTGTACATCTTCCCCTTTGCGCTGGGCAATGTGCTGGGGCCGTTGCTGCTGGGGCCACTGTTCGACCACGTGGGGCGCCGCCGCATGATCGGGCTTACCTATGTGCTCTCCGGCGTGGGCCTGGCCCTGACCGGGTGGGCCTTCGAGCAGGGCTGGCTTGACGCGCGCAGCCAGGCGCTGTGTTGGTCGGCGGTGTTTTTCCTGGCCTCCGCGGCGGCCAGTTCCGCTTACCTGACGGTCAGCGAGGTCTTTCCCATCGAGACGCGCGCCCTCGCCATTTCCGTGTTCTATGCAGTGGGGACGGGTACCGGGGGCTTTATCGGGCCGCTGTTGTTCGGCGCGCTGATCGAGAGCGGCAGCCGCACCGCGGTGGCTGGCGGCTACGGCATTGGCGCGGCGCTGGTGATCGCCGCGGGCTTGTTTGCCCTGCGCTATGCGGTCAATGCGGAAAAGCGCCCGCTCGAAGAGATTGCGCCGCCGCTGTCGGTGCGCGACTAGCGTGGCTTGCGTGCCACGCCTGCGCTGCCGTATGCGCGGCTCTGGACTGGTAACGATTACCACCGTGCGTGTCATTGCTGCAAAGCGTCATCGAGATGGCGCCTACCGCCGCAGCCCCGGGCGAGTGGCCAGATGCGGCTCAAACCGGCGCCACGCGCAGCCTGTCAATGTTTGCCTGCGCTGCCCCGGGACCCGCATGGCAGTGTGATCTTGCGGCTTTGTCGGGCGTCGTCCGACTGGCACGTGTCTCGCTTGAACCCGTCAAGCGTTCAGCTTCGGGCAACGCGCTGTGCTGTGTTCAATCCAGCGCCTTCGGGCGTCCAAGGAGGTATCCATGAAACATCATCTCGCCAAGACCTTGCTGCTGGTCGGCGCTGCGGCCGTGTCCTTCGCCACGCTGGCGCAGACCGCGCCGGGCGCGCGCGACCCGTACACGCAAGGCGCGGATGCGCCCGGCGCGCGGGACCCCTACACGCAGGGTGCCGCCACCAACACTGGCCCAGGCGTCACGGACCCGAATGCGGGTGGGGCGCGCGCGCCGGACAAGTTCGACCCCTACACGCAGGGCGCCAATCAGTCGACCCGCCAGGACCTCGCGCCGGCGCAACCGGAGCCCATGCCGGGTTCGCCCGCGTACATGGACAGGTCGCGCTGGCTTGGCCCGAGCCTGGGCACGCGTACCGGCATGCGCAACCCGTTCCTGGACGGCGCTTGAGCGCCGGCTGCGGCTGGCGTGACTGCCCTGCCCGGGCCGGCGCGCCGGCAACACGGGCGAGGGTCCAGGCTGCTCAGACCGGATCCTTCCTGCGGAATGCGGCCTGCGCGGTGGCGATGAGACGGCCTTGGCTGTCGGTGATCTCGGCGTTGGAGAAAAACACCCGGCGCCCACCACCCACGCGCCGGCCCACCACAAGCAGCCGCTCCACATGCGCGGACGAGACATAGTTGACGTTCAGCGAGATGGTCGTGGCGGCGCGGCGCACGCCATTCTCCGGAAACAGGCCGGCGTAGCCGCCCGCCGCGTCCAGGAGCGTGGCCAGGATGCCGCCTTGCACCACGCCCGTGTTGTTGACGTGCGCAGCCTGCGGCATCAGCGACATGCGCACCAGGTCCGGCTGCCAGTCCACGATGGTGACATTCAGCGATTCGAGAAAGGGGTTCTCCAGCGCATAAGGCTGGCTTGCGGGGGTGTTGTCAGGCATGGCTGGCGAAGGACGGTGCCGGCGAGTTGGAATGGCCGTCATGATAGCCGCTAGCAGGCCCCCGGCAATCCGGATCTCGCAAGGGGGGCATCCAGCCACGGAGATGGCTAGGCGGGCATCGCGCGCATCATCAGCAGCCCGCATCCGCCCAGCATCCCCGCCCAGCGGGCGGCACGTACCGCAATGGCCGGCGCATAGGCGAGCAGCAGCACCAGCACGAGCGCACCGAGCGTCAGCGTGCCGATCCACGAGACGCTGCCCATCGGCCAGCCCTCCTGCTGCACGCAAGCCGCCAGGGCAAGGGCCAGCGCAGCACAGCCCAGTCCCTGCAAGCGCAGCCGCTCGGCGGGCGAAGGTGCGGCGCCACGGCCGTGGCGATCGGCATAGTGGCGGTCCAGCGTCTGGCTTAGCGCGGTGAAGCCGCTATAGGTGAAGGCCAGCGCGGTGAGAAAACCCAGGCTTGTGCTCATGCGGCTCCCTTCGCGTCGCCTGGTGGCATGCCCGCGTTTTTTGCCGGAAGCACGCGCCGCGCGGGTGCGCCTGCCGGCGCGCGCGCCTTGGTGCGCCGCCCCAGGACATGCGCCGCCGCGCCCAGCGCAATGCCCAGCCCCAGCACCGTCAAGTCGAATCCCGCCACGGCAGCGGGCCCCTGGCCCTGCAACAGGGTCACGCCAAGGTGGGTTTGCGTGGCGAAGGCGTTGAGCACGGGAATGGCAGCGAGCATCAGCGCGCCGGCCCACAGCTGCACGCGCCACATGCCGCGCGTCGGCCGCACCTGCGCCAGCACGGCTGCCGCGGCCCAGGCGATGAAGAAGGCATGGATCTCCGCGTCGGGCCGGTGGGCCATGCCCACCGGCAGCAAGCGATTGGCCCAGAAGTACGTGGCGAACGCGATCGGCAGCCCGGCAATGGCGCCGATGTCGAGCGCGTCCACCAGCCGCAAGCCAAAGCTCGGGCGCGCGCCGGCCGCCAGCGCCTTGGCCTGGCCCAGGCGCGTCTTCACGCCCCACAGCAGCGCGCCGGTGGCCACCATGACGCACCCCGCCAGCCCGCTCACAAAAAACAGCGCGCGCAGCAAGGGGCCGGCGAAATGCGCTTCGTGCAGGCCCACCATCACGCCGCGCGTCTGGTTGGCCGCGGCGGGCGCGTCGCCCGTCGTCGCGACCAGCGCGCCGGTGACGCCGTTAAAGCGCATCGACGGCGCATTGGCGGACAGCGAGCCTTCGGTGCCGCGCGACACCGTGATGGTGGCGTTGGCATCGCCCGCCAGCGTGATGGCGACGCGGCTCGGCTGGGCGCCATCCCAATGGCGCATGGCTTGTTCCACCAGCGGCGCGAGCGGCGTCAGCGGGGCCGCCTGCCCACTTGGCTTGCCTTGCGGCGCGCGGCCGAACGCCTCGTTGTTGAAGGCCTGCTGGTTGCCCTGGTACGCGGTCTGGATGCCCCACGGCATGTACATGAACATCAGCGTAACCAGCCCGGTGTAGGTGATCATCAGGTGGAAGGGCAGGGCCAGCACGGCGGTGGCGTTGTGCGCATCGAGCCAGGAGCGCTGGCCCTTGCGTGGCCGGAAGGTGAAGAAGTCCTGGAAGATGCGCCGGTGCGTGATGACGCCGCTGAGAATGGCCACCAGCATGAACATCGCGCAAAAGCCGATGATCCAGCGCGCCCAGATTGCCTGCATGAAGTACAGGTCGAAGTGCAGGCGGTAGAGGAACTCGCCGCCGCGCGTGTCGCGCACGCTTTGCAGGAAGGTGCCGGTGGCGGGATCCAGCGTGCGGCTCTCGAAGCGGCCGCGGCCGCCCCCGATGCCCGAGGCCGGCGCGCCGGGCAGGCGCATCCACAGCACGTTCACGACGGGGTTGCGTTCGTCCGGCAAGTCAATGAACCAGCGGGGCGAATCCGCCGCGTTGCGCTGCAGGAACGCCACCGCGCGGCTGGCCGCTTCGGCGCTGGCCACTTGCGTGGCGGCCGAGCGGTGCAGCTCGGGTTTCATCCACAGCGTGATCTCATCCTTGAAGTAGCTGGCGGTGCCGGCACAGAACACCAGCACCAGCACCCAGCACACCAGCAGCCCGGACCAGCTATGCAGCCAGGCCATGGACTGACGCAGCCCGGCCTTCATGGCGCACTCCGCAAAGCAGCCAGCAAGACGCCGAGGACGATGGCAGGCGCCGCCACGCCGGCCCAGGCGCGCAACGCGCTGCCGGCGGCGAACACCCACAGCACCGCGCACGCGTAGAGCGAGAACGACAGGAGCGTGGCTGTCATCACCGCCTCGGCTGGCGGCATCGGCAGCACCACGGCCAGCAGCCCGGTGGCCACGGCCGCGAGTACATAGCCGCCCACGATGGCAGCCACCACGCGCGAGGCAACGCCAAGGCGATAGCGGCCGGTCTGGCTCAACCCCATGGCAAGCTCTCCCTTACTTGTTGGGCGCGGCAGCCGGCACTGCGGGTACCGCGGCCAGGCCATCGGCCTGCGTCAGCGACAGGGTGGTGACATAGCTGGCGATGTCGTACGGCTTGCCATTGCGCTCGCCGGCGGTCTTGTCGACGTGGCGCACCTCCAGCACGTAGGTGCCTTGCCACGGTTGCGTCAGGTGCACCATGCCTTGCTCGTCGGTGCGCAGCTCGCGGCCCCAGCCGGACTGCACGGCCACGCCTACCTTGGTCTTGGGCAGCGGGCGGCCCGCATAGACCACCTGGTACTCGCCGGCGCGGCCGGTCGGCACGATGTCGAGCGCCAGCTTGGGCGTCACCGCGGCCGTGCCGCCGGCACCCAGCAGCCGGGCCGCCGGCGTCCAGGCGGTGCGGATCACCTTGTCGCCGTCCTTGCGCTCCAGCAGGGGATAGCCCGCGTCCTGTGCGACGATGGTCTCGCCCGCGCCTGCGCGCCCCGACAAAATGAAGCCGTTGGCGGTCTTGTCGGCCTTGAGGGGTTGCTCACCCTTGGCCGTGACCAGCACGGCGGTGGGCTGCACGAACCGGTCCAGCAATCCCGGCGAAACTTCGCGCAGGTTCTCGTTGAATTCGCCAAAATACAGTTGGGCGGCCGCCGGCGTTTGTTCCAGCCAGACCTGGTGGGCCTGGGCGGTGCCGCTCAGTGCGGCGCCGCAAAGCAGGGCGGAGGTAATGAGGCGATTCATGGGCTATGCATCCTTTCAAGACGGGGGGCCTGGCAGTGCCGTGTTGCGCACAGGCCGTGGCTGGGACGGCCGGGAAATCGTGACCGGGAAGCTGTATATGATAATCGTTCTCATTTATCCTGTGTGGATTTTGCGTGATGGCGGAGCGTGGCGACAGGGCGTGGACGCGGGGCAGCCGACGCCCTCGGGAAGCGGATCTGCGGCCCTTGAGGGGGTGTGGGAGAGCGGCTTTTGGTCCGGCTTTTGCATCCGGATTCAAGGCTTGGCGCGGACTGGTCCCGCGCTCGGCTATCATGTGCGATCCTCAGGATCTCCAGTGTGCGGCCAGCGCCGCATCCGCGACCGTTCCCCCGCCCCTTCTACCTGCATTCATTGTGTCTTTTGCCATGCCTTCTTCTGATCCCGCCGACGTCAAGAAAGTCGCCGCCATTATCTGGATTCGCGTTCAGATCGAGCGGCTCGGCATCTCCATGGATGAACTGGAGGCGGCAGGTTGTTTTGACTGGGTGGCGGCGCCGGCCAGGCAGCCGATCGTGGAGCCGGTAGCAGAGGAAGCTGAGCTGGATGCAGTACCGGCGTTGTTGCCCGCAGGACCGATCACGGCGCCGCCCGCGCTGTTGCCTGCCGGGCCAATCACCGCGCCGCCCGTGGTGGCACCTGCGCCATTGCGCAAGGCCGAAGCGCGCAAACGTGCTCCTGCTCCTGTCAGGCAATCAGCGCCGCCCGTTGTGCCGGTCGCAGCGCCGGTAGCCGCGCCTGTTGTAGCTGCCGCAGTAGCTGCTGAAGCCGTGCCCGCGGAAAAACCGGCAGCAGCATCGGTTGCCGAACCGGTGGCCACTCCGGCAGTGGTTCCCGCGCCTGCACGGGCGACCATGTCCGTGCCCGCACAGAAAGCGGGAGCGGTGAGACCGGCGGCACCTGCAGTGGCACCTGCAGCGGCGCCGGCACAGGTAGCCGAGGCCGTCGCAGCGCCGGCAGCGGCAGCAGCTGCGCCAGCACCGTCACAGGCGAGCGCGCCCGCACGCCGCTACCGCAATGCAGAGGGACAGGTCTGGGATGGCGTGGGCCCCATGCCGGCATGGCTGCTGCGCGCAGTCAACGCGGGCCAGTCGGTGGAGCATTTCCGGGTGAATTGAAGACAGCGGCCGATGGCCGCTGGCTCAGACCGCTGACAAACCTGAAGCATTAGCCGAAGCCGCCGGACAGGCCAAAGCCGCGCGCCATGACGACGGCTGTTCTCCCTCTCCCCCAGCCCCTCTCCCGCGCGCGGGAGAGGGGAGCACGACAACGCAGATCCGGCTTTGTCCGCTATGGCGCCGCGCTGCCGTTCAGGCCAGCGGGTTGAGGATGGTGCGGCAGCGGATAAACGTCGTTTCCGCATCCAGCGCGGCGGCCAGCGTCGGCGAGGGGACCTTGTCGAGGTCGGTCACCACGTAGCCCATCTGGCCATGCGTCTGCAGGTGCTGGGCCACGATGTTGACCCCGTCGCGCGCCAGCAGCGTGTTGAGCGCGGCGAGCGCGCCCGGCGCGTTGCCGTGCACGTTGAGCAGCCGCGCCGGCGACGTCAGCGGGCCCGGGCTCACCTCGGGGAAATTCACCGCGCCAATCGTGTCGCCCGTCCTGAGGAAGGCAATCAGCTTGGTGGCGACTTCCGTGCCGATATTTTCCTGCGCCTCTTCCGTGCTGCCGCCGATATGCGGCGTCAGGATCGCGTTGGGCACCCCCTGCAGCGGGCTGGTGAACAGATCGGCGTTGGTCTTGGGCTCTTCGGGGAAGACGTCGATCGCCAGCCCGGCGATGTGGTTGTCATCGCACGCTGCGCGCAGCGCTTCGATATCCACCACCGTGCCGCGCGACGCATTGATCAGTATCGCGCCGCGCCGGAACTGCCGGAGCACGTCGGCATCGATCATCTTCCTGGTCTGCGCGGTGGCCGGCACGTGCAGCGTCACGATGTCGGCCTGCGACACCGCATCCGCCAGCGAGCGCGCCGCGCGCGCCGAGCCGAGCGACAGCTTGGCCTGCACATCGTAGTACACCACGCGCATGCCCATGGCTTCTGCCAGCACGCCAACCTGCGAGCCGATATTGCCATAGCCGATGATGGCGATGGTCTTGCCGCGCGCCTCGAATGACCCGCTTGCTCCCTTCGCCCATTTGCCGGCATGCGCCAGCGTGTTCTTCTCGGGAACGCGGCGCAGCAGCAGGATCGCCTCCGCGATGACCAGCTCGGCCACGGAACGCGTATTGGAAAACGGCGCGTTGAACACCGGCATGCCGGCACGGGCCGCGGCGTCGAGGTCTACCTGCGAGGTGCCGATGCAGAAGCAGCCGATGGCCACGAGGTGCTTGGCGGCTTCGATTTCAGCCGCGCCAAGGTGCGTGGCGGAGCGAATGCCGAGAATCTGGTGGGCCGCGGGAGCGCGATGCAGTTCGTCGCCCGCGAGCGCGCCAGTGCGGCGCTCTACGGTGACGTGCGCTTCCTTGAAGCGCTCGACGGCGGTGTCATGGATGTTTTCAAGCAGCAGTGCTGAGGTCATGGCGATTGGGTGATGGCGGCGAAGGCGCGAGGTGGGTGCGGCAGCGCGAGGGCATGCGCAATGTGAAGCGTACGCTGCCATGGTAACGCAGGCAGCGCTGCCCGTCCGAACACCCACATTGCCGCCAATGGCAAATCCGTCCCGCCCGGGGCGAGGCCCGCTAGGGAAAGCCCCCGGATTGACCGGAGAATCAACGGCTCATACAATTAATTGGAATATCGTTCTGACTAATAGAACAAAATGTGCGGGGCGAGGATGAGCTGGCCTGGCAGAACAACCTGGAGATTGCCGGTCTGCTCCAGCAATGGATGCTGGCCAATATTCGCTGAAGGGCCGCTCTTGCTGGACCTGAACCATAGACAACGGCCTGTCGCCAACGACGGGCCTTGACTTCATAGAAGGAGACAACCATGCATTTCCGCCTTTGCGCCAGCCTTGCCCTGGCCACCGTCAGCCTGGCAGCCCATGCCGACACCTGGCCCGACAAGCCGGTGCGCATCGTCGTGCCATACACCGCCGGCGGCACCACCGATTTCGTGGCCCGCCAGGTGGCGCAGAAGCTCACCGAAAGCACCGGCAAGTCATTCTTCGTGGAGAACAAGCCCGGTGCCAGCGGCACCATCGGCACGCTGCAGGTGGCACGTTCCGCGCCCGACGGCTACACGCTGCTGGCTAATGACACCACGTACACCATGCTGCCGTCGCTGTTCAAGACGCTGCCCTGGGATTACAACAACGACCTGGTGCCGGTGACCACGATCGCGCAGACGCCGGTGATCCTGATCGTGCCGGCGAGCTCGAAGTTCAAGACGCTGCAGGAACTGATCGACTTCGCCAGGCAAAACCCGGGCAAGCTGAATTTCGGCTCGGGCGGTGCCGGCAGTTCCACGCACTTGTCCGCCGAGGTGTTCAAGAAGGACGCCAAGGTGTCGATCACGCATATCCCGTACAAGGGCGCGGGCGATGCGCTGATGGGGCTGATCGGCAACAACGTGGATATCCTGATCACCGCCACGCCGACCGCGGTGCCGCAGATCAAGGGCGGCAAGGCCCGCGCGCTGGCGGTCACGGGAGCCGCGCGCGTGCCCGCGCTGCCGGACGTGCCGACCTTTGCCGAGGCCGGCCTGAAGGACTACAAGGTGATCAACTGGTTCGGCTTGGCGGCGCCCAAGGGCACGCCCCCTGCGCTGGTAGCAAAACTGCAGGCGGAGGTGCAAAAGAGTGTGAACAGCCCTGAGGTCAAGGAGCGCCTGGCCAGCATGGGCGCCCAGCCGGGCGGCATTGCACCGGCGGACTTCGCCAGGCGCATCAAGGACGACACCGCGCTGTGGAGCCAGGTGGCAAAATCCGCCGATGTGAAGGCCGAGTGAATGGGTAAGCGCCGCGAGGACAACAAGGAACGAACATGTACTTCAGAACCGTGCCCCGGGAGATTTGCCTCCAGGTCTTCTCGGCCATGCCCGCGCATTTGCGCAAGACCGGCGTGCGCTCCGAGTGGGCTGACGCCAACAAGGGCGGGGCCTGCATCGACAGCTTCCTGGAGGGCCCGGTATTCGACCCCGCGGGCAACCTGTACGTGACGGACATCCCGTTCGGGCGCATCTTCCGCATCTCGCCCGCCGGAGATTGGTCGCTGGTCGCCGAGTACAAGGGCGAGCCCAACGGCATGAAGTTCCTGAACGAGCGCGAACTGGTGGTGGCCGACTATCGCAACGGCCTGTTGCGCGTCAACGTGGATACGGGCGAGGTGGCAACCTTGCTGGGACGGCGCAACGCGGAGCAGTTCAAGGGCGTGAACGACCTGGTGATCGCGCGCAACGGCGACCTGTACTTCACCGACCAGGGCCAGACCGGCCTGCACGATCCCACGGGCCGCGTCTACCGCCTGCGCGCCGGCGGGCAGCTGGACTTGCTGCTGGGCAATGTGCCCAGCCCCAACGGCCTGGCACTGTCCCGCGACGAGAAGGTGCTGTTCGTGGCGGCAACGCGCGGCAATTGCGTGTGGCGCGTGCCGCTGCAGGCCGACGGCAGCGTGTCGAAGGTGGGGCAGTTCTTTACCTTCTATGGCACCAGCGGCCCCGACGGCATGGCCATCGACAGCCGCGACCGGCTGTTCGTGGCGCATGCCAGCCTGGGCTGCGTGTGGGTGCTAAGCAAGCGTGGCGAGCCGGAAGCGATCCTCGCCAGCCCGGTGGGCGCGACCACGACCAACCTCGCGTTTCAGCCCACCGTTGAGGCCGGGCGGCCGCGCAAGGTGTTCGTCACCGAATCGGAGACGGGCACGATCCTGTTCGCGGACCTGGACGAGGCCGGGCTGGGCGCTTGATGCCGTTCAGGCCCGCGATTGTCACTTCGGTGGCAGCAGGTCTTGCAGGTCCCGCAGTGTTGCCGCGGTCGCGGGACCCGCAGGTGCGGCAACGGGCGGCACCGGACGGGTCGCGCTGGTCGTACTCCTCGCGCCAGTCGCGCCAACCTGGCCGGTGCTGATGCCGGCGGCGACGTGCGGCACGGCAGCCGGGTCGAGCCGGCCATTCTGGCCCAGCGCGATCTGCGCGCAGCCGGTGAGCAAGCCGTCTTTCTTCAGGCTGTTGGTGATATCGATCGCCAGGACTGCCGCGCGCTCCTCGATGGGAATGATGGTGCCGCCGCGGCTGAACGTGTATTTGCCTTTCCACACCGCGCGGTTCTGCCTGACATCCGTCAGCGTCGTGCCATAGTTGATCGACAGCCGGCCGCCGGCCGTGTTGACCACGCCCCCGCCATTGGCGATGGTCAGCACCGTATCGGCGCCGAATGCCCGCATCCTGCCGGTCAGCGCGGACGAATCGAGCTCCAGCCCGGTGATTTCGTCATACGCCGATTCCACGCCGCATTGCCGGGTCACCTCCCGGAACTTGGCCGAGAACGCCGCGGAAAAATCGCTGTTCCAGCCCATGCCGGTGGTGCCCAGCACATACATGCGGGTGGGCTTGTTGGTGTAGTCGCTGGCGCGGCTGGTCACGCCGACGGTGGTCGGCGCGCAGCCGCCCAGCAGCAGCAAGGCTGCGGCCACTACGGCCGGGGCGCCGTTTCGATAGAGGTTTCCCATGTCTTGTGCCCTGAGGGAGATAGCGAGGCGACCGGCTGTGGCCGGCGCTCGCTTGCTACTTCGTGTATGAAAAGTAATAGGGACTGGTGGCGGAGCGCATGACAAAGCGCCCGTCGGCCTCGGTCAGCCGATAGCAGGTCTGCATCGCGCTGAACGTCGGGTTGGCCATCTCGAAGCAGATCTGGTTCGCTTCCGGCTCGATCCGATAGCTGCCGGGCGAATAGCCCCGGGTAACTGAGTTGGTCACATCCAGGCCGCCGCTTTCCCGGACCTGCATCCAGAGCGTGATGCCGGAGGGCGCGATAGCGTTGATCCTGCCAAGATGCGTGAAATGGCTGGCCAGCTCGGCCCCGGTCAGTTGCCGGCCTTGTGGTCCGGCCGCGGGCCGGGCCGGGGCGTAGGCCGCGGCGCCTTGGGCCGGTTGGCCTGGCTGCCCGGATGGGACGGCCATGGCAGGCGGGGCGACGGATGCGGCCTCGCTGCGGAATTTCTGCAGCGCCAGCGCGGACCGGGCGGGCACCTCGCTGATCCATTGCGCAGGAATGCCGACTATGTACCCAACGACATAGAGCAGAGGGTTTTTTGATTAGCGGTCGCGGCCGCAGGCGCGTGAGCCGGGACCCGGCGAGGTCAGCCCG